>DATCYL010000040.1:0-11679 GCA_036570305.1 Lachnospiraceae bacterium | reverse complement strand
AACTCGGGGAGCTTTTTTAGAAGAGATAAGGCTCCTTGGTCAAGCGGTTAAGACATCGCCCTTTCACGGCGGTAACACGAGTTCGATTCTCGTAGGAGTCATTTTAAGCCGATGTGGCTCAATTGGCAGAGCAGCTGATTTGTAATCAGCAGGTTATCGGTTCGAGTCCGATCATCGGCTTTATGGACCTTTAGCTCAGTTGGTTAGAGCAACCGGCTCATAACCGGTCGGTCCTGGGTTCGAGTCCCCGAAGGTCCATTTTAATTGAATAAGGCCCAGTGGCTCAGTTGGTTAGAGCGTCGCCCTGTCACGGCGACGGTCGTCGGTTCGAGTCCGATCTGGGTCGTTGTTATTTTTCTCAGTATTGTTATTGTTTGGGATCTTAGCTCAGCTGGGAGAGCATCTGCCTTACAAGCAGAGGGTCACAGGTTCGAGCCCTGTAGGTCCCATTTCCACACAAGTGGAAGTAGTATGCCGGCGTGGCGGAACTGGCAGACGCACAGGACTTAAAATCCTGCGGGACTTATACTCCCGTACCGGTTCGATTCCGGTCGCCGGCACTACAAAAAGAGAGGAAACGTACTTTGGACGTTTTCTCTCTTTTACTATATAAAGGTATAGGAAGATGGAAAAATGGAAGTTAAAATTTTAATAAATTGTTTGATTGTAGGATTTGGTGGCGCTATAGGTTCTATTTTTAGGTATCTTTTAAGTCTTGTTTTTGTGACAGGCAAAACGGTATTTCCTATAGGAACCTTTATTGCCAATATTTTAGGGGCATTTATAATCGGCATTAGTGTAGGCGTTTTGTCTAAATTTATAAAAATGGATTCTGCTTATGGGTTGTTTTTAAGAGTGGGGTTATGCGGAGGATTTACAACATTTTCTACATTTGCTTTAGAAAATGTAAGTCTAATGCAGAATGGAAAAATAGTTTTGGCAGCTACCTATATAGTTTTAAGCTTGCTTTTATGTTTGTTTGCTGTTTGGTTTGGCCAAAAAGTGGTGGTATATTTATAAGAGAAAAAGTTAGGGAAGTAGAGGATAAAACTAAATATAATAAATATTTAAAAAGTGAGGAATAGAATGTTTAGAAAAACTTTTAAAGATTTAGAAAATGATAAGACAGAAAAAGTGATTATAGATATAAGGAAAGAAATAGACTTCCAAAATGGAAGTTATCCGGAAGCGATTCATATATCTTGGGAAAGTTTGGAGGAAAATTTTGATTGTTTGCCCAAAGACAAGCATATTTATCTTTTATGTTATAGCGGTGAAAAGAGTGATGAATTTGCAGAAGAATTATCAGAAACAGGATATTCCATCTATAGTTTGCAGGGAGGCTATAGGGAGTATACAAGACAGCAGCTACTGGCTTTTATGAATAAGGAAGAAGACTTAAAAGAAAAAGCTAAAGAAGTAGAGCGCAGTATTGTAAAGAAGTTTAGAAAAGAAATTTGGAGAAAGTTTACAAAGGCAATAAATGAATATGAGTTGGTGAAAGATGGAGATAAAATTGCTGTCTGTATTTCCGGTGGGAAAGATTCGATGCTTATGGCAAAACTCTTTCAGGAACTTGAAAGGCATGGGCAGAAAAATTTTCAAGTAGAGTATTTGGTGATGAATCCGGGTTATAATGATATTAATTACCAGACAATTTTAGATAATGCTAAAGTTTTAAATGTACCGATTCATGTATTTCGTTCAGATATTTATGATATTGTTGCAGAGGATGAAACTTCGCCATGCTACTTATGTGCTCGAATGAGAAGAGGACATCTTTATAATAAGGCAAAGGAATTGGGATGTAATAAAATTGCTTTAGGACATCATTTTGATGATGTAATTGAAACAATACTTATGGGAATGCTCTATGGCGGACAGGTGCAGACCATGATGCCTAAATTACATAGTAGCAATTTTGAAGGTATGGAGTTAATTCGCCCCCTCTATTTAATAAGAGAAGAGGATATTATTCATTGGAGAAATTATAATAATCTTCGTTTTATTCAGTGTGCCTGCCGCTTGACAAAAACCTGTTCATCTGATGGCGGTGAGGAAGGGTCTAAAAGAGGAGAAATTAAAAATTTAATCAAGGAATTGAGTAAAAAGAGCCCCTTTATAGAAAAGAATATTTTTAGAAGTGTTGAGAATGTAAATTTAAGTACAGTGATTGCCTATAAGGAAAATGGGGTAAAGCATCACTTCTTGGATGATTATGAGGAAAAAGGAAGTAAACTGTAGTTAGCAAGACCTTTTGTCCTATAAGCATATATCAAAAAAACGGTTGAGACCTTATGGCCTCAGCCGTTTTTTTAGGAGACTTTTACAGCTCCCTATTTTATATTCTATCAAATTTTTTAATAAAACAAGCACCGACAGGATCCGGACCTGTATTGGTACCGATTGTAACTCCCAGTGGAAAGAAGGGATAATCTATTTGGTGTCCGATAAGATTTTCATAAGCTTTTTGAAAGGTTAGAGTATCTTCTATGGTGGTTCCGGAGATGATACCGAATCGATAATCTTCCATCTTTTCACCGCTTTCTGAAAAATATTCTTCTACCATAGTAGAAATTTTATTGAGAGAGCGGTTTCGTCCACGAACGGTTCCGTAAGGAACAAGTTCTCCGTCTTTTAATTGAATCATAGGCATAAGGTGTAGCAAGGAACCGGCAAGAGAAGCTGCTTTGCCGATACGTCCTCCTCTTTGCAAATATTCTAAAGTACCAACAGTAAACATGATACGGCTGGTAGATTTTAGTTTTTCTAAAGTTTCAAATGTCTTTATTACGGAATAACCGGCATCTCGCATACGAGCAGCTTCTAATACGGTGATTCCCTGTCCTCCGGTTGCCTGAATAGAGTCTGTAATCAAGATTTTTCTTTCAGGAAAATCTTCCGATAAAATAGAGGCAGCACTTTTTGCAGATTGGTAGGAACCGCTAAAATTAGAACTGATACAAATACAAAGAATATCCAAACCTTTCTGCAAATGGGGTTCAAAATTATTTATATAATCTTGAATAGAGGGTAAAGAAGTTTTAGGAAATACTTTTTTTTCAGTTAAACGTTGAAAAAAAGATTCCAAAGAAATTTCTTCAATTTCTTTTTCATAAACTTCCTGGTCAAAAGAAATATAAAAAGGGATACGATGAATGTCGTATTGCTTTAAAGTCATTTCATCGATATCACATGAAGAATCAGAAAAAATTTTAAAGTTGTTCATAGATGTTTCCTTTCTTAATACAAATATTTACTATTGTAACAAATGACTTGATGCTTTTCAATACAATTAGAAAATGATATACTTTAGAAGAATATACCTATGTAAAAGAGAGTTGAATATTTATTTTATAAATAATAGGAAATAAATCTCTTTTGTGGACATGGATAAGAAAGCAAATAGATGTGGAGGAAATTATGAAACAAGTAAACCAAAGAATTTTTGATGAGATGAAAAGGGCTTTTTTGGAAGCCGGCTATGATGAAAAATATGCAAAAGTAGGAATTTCCAATAGACCTGATCTTTGTGAATATCAGTGTAATGGGGCTATGGCAGCTGCAAAAGAATATAAAAAAGCTCCTATTATGATTGCCAATGAGGTCGTAGAGAATTTAAAAGAAAGTAGTGTCTTTTCACAAGTGGATGCGGTGAATCCGGGATTTATCAATCTGAAATTAAAAGAAGAGTTTGTAAGTGAGTATCTTAATGAAATGTCCAAAGATGAATATTTATCAGTAGAACAGGCCAAAAATCCAAAGACAATTATTTTGGATTATGGCGGACCTAATGTAGCAAAACCGCTTCATGTTGGGCATTTGCGTTCAGCGGTAATCGGAGAGAGCATAAAACGTCTGGGGAGAGCCCTAGGGCATAAAATGATCGGTGATGTCCATTTAGGAGACTGGGGACTTCAGATGGGACTTATCATTACAGAATTAAAAAAGAGAAAACCTGAATTGGTATATTTTGATGATAATTTTTCAGGAGAATATCCAAAGGAAGCGCCTTTTACTATTTCAGAATTAGAAGAAATATATCCGGTAGCCAGTGCAAAATCAAAAGAAGATGAGGCATATAAGGCAGAAGCTATGGAGGCAACCCACCTTCTCCAACAAAAGAAAGCCGGCTACATGGCCTTGTGGGAACAAATCATGACAGTTTCTGTCAATGATTTAAAGAAAAATTATGAAAAACTGGATGTTTCTTTTGACCTTTGGAAGAAGGAATCCGATGCACAGCCATATATTCCGGATATGGTGGAATATATGAAAAAAGAGGGTTATGCCCATATTGACCAGGGGGCTTTGGTTGTTGATGTAAAAGAAGAGGGGGATACCAAAGAGATTCCGCCTTGCATGATTTTAAAGTCAGATGGAGCTTCCTTATATAATACAACAGACCTCGCAACAATAGTGGAACGTATGAAATTATTTCATCCGGATGAAATCTGCTATGTAGTAGATAAGCGGCAGGAATTATATTTTACACAGGTATTCCGCTGTGCTAAAAAGACAAAGTTAGTAGACGAAACCACAAAATTGCAGTTTTTAGGATTCGGTACTATGAATGGAAAAGACGGAAAGCCATTTAAGACCAGACAGGGTGGTGTGATGCGCCTGGAGCACTTGCTCAATGAAATCAGTGAAGAGATGTATAAAAAAATTGTAGATAATAGAAGTGTAAGAGAGGAAGATGCAAGAAATACTGCGAAAATGGTAGGTTTATCCGCTATTAAATACGGAGATTTGTCAAATCAGGCATCGAAAGATTATATTTTTGATGTAGACAGATTTACTTCTTTTGAAGGAGATACCGGTCCTTATATTTTATATACAGCAGTTCGTATTAAGTCTATTCTAAGCAAATATCAGGAAAAGAATAGTTTGGAAGAGAGTGAGATTTTGCCGGCCTTTAGTGAAAGTGAAAAAGCACTGATGATGGAGCTTGCCAAGTATGGTAGTGTAATTGAAAATGCTTTTGAAGAAAAAGCACCTCACAAGGTATGTGCTTATATTTATGATGTGGCCAATGCTTTCAATCGTTTTTATCATGATACCAAAATTTTGACAGAAGAGGATGAAATCAAGCAAAAATCATGGATTCAGTTGCTACTATTATGCAGAGAGGTCTTTGAACGGGCGGTAGATGTTTTAGGCTTTAAAATTCCTGAGAGAATGTAAAGTGTAGAAAAAATAAGAGGTAAGTCTATGAATAAAAAGAAAGCTTTATTAGTCAGCTTTTTATCCTTTCTAGCTATACTTGTATGTGGACTGAGTGTCTGGAAATACACAGATTATCAAAAAAATCAAAAGAAGATGGCCGTGGAAAGACAAGAGGCTAAGCAGCTTGCCATGCAAAAGCAAGAGGAAGCAAAGAAAAGGGAAGCAAGATTAAAAGCTGAGGAAGAGGAAAAGGCGAGAAAAGCAAAGGAAGAAGAGGAGAGGGCTGCGAAAGAGGCAGAGCAGGCAAAAGAAGATGTCGCTATTGCAAATGTTGAGCAGGCAGAGCAGATTCCGAGTATTGCTCCACAGGAGCAGGAAGAAAT
Organism: Lachnospiraceae bacterium; assembly: GCA_036570305.1. Taxonomy (GTDB): domain Bacteria; phylum Bacillota; class Clostridia; order Lachnospirales; family Lachnospiraceae; genus JAQVHQ01. The sequence goes on along the minus strand of DATCYL010000040.1, from coordinate 6,127 downwards.
TGCAAATGAAAGAGAAGCGGCCAGACAAAATGCGAATCAGGAAGCAAGCGGAGGCGGTCATATTGTCTGTATTGATCCGGGGCATCAGGCAAAGGGAAATAATGAAAAGGAGCAGATAGGACCGGGAGCCGGTGAGACAAAGCCGAAAGTTTCGTCAGGAACCTATGGACCGGCATCCGGTTTAAATGAATACGAACTAAACTTGATTGTATCCTTACAGCTGAAAGAGGAACTTCTAAAGAGAGGGTATCAGGTGGTTATGACAAGAGAAAGTCATGATGTCAATATCAGTAATCATGAAAGAGCGGATATGGCGGCTGCGGCAGGCGCGGAAATTTTGGTAAGGATCCATGCAAATGGTGATGCAAATACCTCTGTAAAAGGAGCGCTTACAATGGCACCGGCCTACCATAATCCGTATTTGTCACAAGATATTATCGACAAGAGTAATCAATTATCTCAGCTTGTGGTTGATGCCTACTGTCAGGAGACCGGTTTTAAAAATCTAGGTGTGCAGCAGTATAATACTATGAGTGGGATTAACTGGGCACAGATGCCGGTTACTATTGTTGAAATGGGATTTATGACAAATACAGAGGATGATTTAAAAATGGCTGATAGTTCTGAACAGGAAGATATGGTTAGAGGAATGGCAAATGGTATAGATTTGTATTTTAGTCAGAGTTAAAGAGCTAGGGGTTAGAGGAAATGAGAGTAAATATGCAACCTGTTTTATTATTTGACATGGACGGAACACTTACTGATTCCGGTTTGGGAATTACAAAATGCGTACAATATGCCTTGAAATATTTCCATATAGAAGTAGAAAATATAGAGGATTTAAGATGCTTTGTGGGTCCTCCTCTAAGAAGTCAGTTTCATGATTATGCAGGACTGAATGTAAAAGAGTGTGAGATTGCAGTTAAAAAGTATAGAGAACGATATACGACAGAGGGAATTTATGAAAATGATTTATATCCCGGGATAGAGGAAGTGATTTTGAACTTATATAAAGATGGCTATCGCTTGGCAGTCGCTTCCTCAAAACCGCAAGTTTACGTTGAAAAAATCCTTAAATATTTCAACTTAGATTCTTATTTTGAAGTTGTGGTGGGAAGTGAACTGGATGGAAGACGGGAAGATAAGGCGGAAGTAATAGAAACGGCATTGGATAGACTGGGAATTTTGAATGAACGTCATAAGGCACTTATGATAGGCGACCGTAAAAATGATGTGGCAGGGGCTAAAGCCTGCCACATCAAATGTGTTGGCGTTTCTTATGGCTATGGGACAAGGGAAGAACTTTCCCTTGCCAAGGCCGATAAAATTGTAGATTCTGTGGAAGAATTAAATCAAGTAATAAGAAAAGGCCTTTAAATGTCAGGTGATAGAAGCCTTTTTCCAGCTACCTTTAAAGTAAAAGCCGAGGGAAATGGCAGTTCCTATAATCCAACCAAAGGGCCATGACAGCCAGATACCCACAGAGCTTTGCATAGAATAAGAGAAAAGATAGGCAAAGCCAATACGAAGGAAGAGATCACTAAAGGTGGCAATCATAAAGGCATTAAGGGCGCCGGCTCCTCTAAGAATACCGTCGGTAGCAAGCTTTAAGCAGATTATAAAGTAAAAAGGAGACAATATACGCAAAAAAGTAATTCCGGTATCCATTGCTTTTTTGCTTTCGGCATTCAAAAAAAGTGACATACATTGTTTAGGAAAAATAAAATAAGCAAGAAAAAACAGGGCGGCAAGAAAAAGAGCCATAGCAGTATCAGCGCGGTATCCTTTCTGTACACGCTCTATTTTTTTTGCTCCGATATTTTGTGCGGTGAAATTAGACATGGCATTTCCCAAAGTGCCAAAAGAGGTTAAAGTAAAAGTATTTAGTTTTATAGCGGCAGAGTAGCCTGCTATTACAGAAGAACCATAACTGTTTACCAAACCCTGCACAAAGATATTTCCGACAGAAACAAAACTTTGTTGTAAAATACTTGGAATGGCAATGGTAGAGATCGTTTTTAGCATAGACCAGGAAAATAAGGATGAATCTGCACCGCTTTCCATAGCACGAATCCGACGAATTAGAGTAAACAAAGAAAACACACATGCGGCTCCCTGTGCAATAAAAGTGGCCCAGGCAACACCCAAAACACCCATGGAAAAGTATCTTACAAAAATATAGTCTAAGAATATATTACCCATGGAAGAGGCAATTAAAAAATATAAGGGAGTTTTAGAATCACCTAAAGAGGTAAATATACCGGTGGTGACATTGTAAAGAAAAACAAAGATAAGCCCCAATATATAAATCCTAAGGTAAAGAGCGCTATCAGAAAAAATATTTGACGGTGTTTGAATCATTCTCATCAGAGAATTGCAAAAAAGTAATCCTAAAAGCGTTAATAAGAGGCTTAAAATAGTAGCTGAAATAAGAGTCGTAGAGATAGCCGTTTTCATTTCACGGATTCTCTTGGCACCAAAAAGTTGAGAGATAACAACGGAACAGCCAATATTACACCCCATAGCAATTGCCATAAAAATCATGGTAATCGGATAAGAAGCTCCGACAGCGGCAAGGGCATTTTCACCGGCAAACTTTCCGGCAATAATGCTGTCTGCCATATTATACATTTGTTGGAAAATGACGCTGATAAACATAGGGATAGTAAAGATAAAAAGCACTTTGCCGGCGTGTCCGACAGTAAGATCAGTATTCATAATTTATCCTTCTTTCTATTATTTTCTGCTATAAAAATTATAGGACGATAGGCAGAAGATGGCAAAGGTAAAAATTCATAAAAAATTGTGAAAAAAGATAGAAAGTTAAGTGAATTATCCCTTGCTAGGTATAAGAGGACTGTGTTATAATACCTTGGTCGTAAAAAACACATATGCGGATTTAAGTTCGGTGCTCAAAGCCCTTTGGGTGGACTTAACGGAAGTATATGGAAGAAAATTAACCAAAAGGAGAAAAAACATGGGCGTAATTTCAATGAAACAGTTACTTGAGGCAGGTGTTCATTTTGGACATCAGACAAGAAGATGGAATCCTAAAATGGCTCCATACATCTACACAGAGAGAAATGGTATTTATATCATTGATTTGCAGAAGTCTGTAGGAATGGTAGATGATGCTTATAATGCAATTTCTGAAATTGCAGGAAACGGTGGAAACATTCTTTTTGTAGGAACCAAAAAACAGGCACAGGATGCTATCGCAACAGAAGCAGAGCGTTGCGGAATGTTTTATGTAAATGAAAGATGGTTGGGTGGAATGCTCACTAACTTCAAGACTATCCAGAGCCGTATTGAAAGATTAAAAGAGATTGAAGCAATGGAAGAAGACGGAACATTTGATGTACTTCCTAAAAAAGAGGTTATTGAGTTAAGAAAAGAGTTATCTAAACTTCAGAAAAACCTTGGCGGAATTAAAGAAATGAAAAAAATTCCGGATGCTATTTTTATCGTAGATCCTAAGAAAGAAAGAATCTGCGTACAGGAAGCACATACACTTGGAATTCCTCTTATCGGAATTGCAGATACAAACTGTGATCCTGAAGAATTAGATTATGTAATTCCGGGAAATGATGATGCAATCCGTGCAGTAAAATTGATTGTTTCCAGAATGGCAGATGCCGTTATTGAGGCTAATCAGGGAAATGTTGTAAGTGATATTGAAGCAGAATCAGCAGAGGCTGATATGGAAGTAGAAGCTGAATAATTTATATAGCTAAGATATAGGTAAATCTTCTTTGAGGATTTACCTATAAAAAAATAGAGAATTATAGCAAACATAGGAGGATATAATCATGGCAATTACCGCAGGAATGGTAAAAGAATTAAGAGAAATGACCGGTGCTGGAATGATGGACTGTAAAAAAGCCCTTGCAGCAACAGAAGGCGATATGGATAAAGCAGTAGAGTTCTTAAGAGAGAAAGGACTTGCAACTGCACAGAAAAAGGCAGGAAGAATTGCAGCAGAAGGTCTTTGTAAAGTATTGGTATCTGCTGATGATAAGAAAGCAGTAGTTGTTGAAGTAAATGCTGAGACAGACTTCGTTGCAAAAAATGATAAATTTCAGGGATATGTAGCACAGGTAGCAGAGCAGGCTATGGAAACAGAAGCTGCAGATATCGAAGCTTTTCTTGCTGAGACATGGAGATTTGATGAGTCTATGACTGTTGCTACTGCTCTTGCAGGACAGATTGCAGTTATTGGTGAAAATATGAATATCAGAAGATTTGCACAGTTGAAAGAAGAAAACGGTTTTGTTGCTTCTTATACACATATGGGTGGAAAAATCGGCGTTTTGGTAGATGTGGAATCTGATGTGGTAAATGATGATATCAAAGAAATGGCTAAGAATGTAGCTATGCAGGCAGCTGCTTTAAATCCTCAGTATACAAACAGAAGTGAAATCAGCGAGGACTTTATTGCACATGAAAAAGAAATTTTAATGGCTCAGATTATGAATGACCCTAAAGAATCTCAGAAACCTGAAAAGGTAATTGAAGGTATGATTAACGGTCGTATCAATAAAGAATTAAAAGAAATTTGTCTTTTAGATCAGGTATATGTAAAAGCTGAAGACGGAAAACAGTCTGTAGCACAGTATGTTGAGTCTGTAGCAAAAGCAAACAATGCAAAAATTTCTGTTAAGAAGTTCATTCGTTTTGAGACAGGTGAAGGTCTTGAAAAGAAAAATGAAGATTTTGCAGCAGAAGTTGCAGCACAGATGGGAAAGTAATTTGCTCAGTTTTTTAACGAGTAGTTTACTTGCTGTGTGAAAATAAGAAACACTGTGAATGGTGAGGGTATATTGCGAAAGCGATATACCCTTATTTTGATGATTAGCGATACAGTTGGCAGATGTATAGGGGACTGCCTTTAATGGATAAAAAACGATATATTTTATTGATACTTTTATTGTTTGTGATAGTATTGATTGTATTTGATGTAAAAGGAAATGTTCATAAGGAGACTAATCAAAAGAAGGAGTTGTGTTCCGGCGGAGATGACAATTCTCATTGGTTTCATTTAAGTGGTAGTGTTGTAGGGAAGACGTTTGATACACTTTTTGTAGAACTGAATGATAGGAAAGAAAGTAGTCTGTTTTTTGATACGACAGAAATTAGTTTAGATTGTACTAAGTGTAAAAAGATTTAGGACAAGTATCCAAAGGGGATGTATAAGTATTATAAAACTATAAAAAGAAGCTTTAGATATCGAGGGGGCCTTTGATATTTAAGGTTTCTTTTTATAGGAAGGAAAATTAGTACAAATGATTAAAAAATAAAATCTTTGCTTTTTTATAATCATGGAGTAATATAGTAGAGTAAGAAATAAAAATCAGGAATATAAGAGTAATCATATTAATATAAAGGCTATATTTAAATAGAGATGAGTAGGAGACAAGAGATGAGTCGTATTATTTTTGCAACAGGAAATGCCCACAAGATGGAAGAGATAAGGGCAATTCTAGCGGATTTGGATATGGAAGTTTTATCTATGAAAGAAGCGGGAATTGTAGCGGATATTGTAGAAGATGGAAATAGCTTTGAGGAAAATGCCTTAATAAAAGCAAGGGCTGTTTGGGAGCTATCGGGGAAAACGGATATTGTTTTAGCAGATGATTCCGGTCTTGAAATTGATTATTTAAATAAAGAACCCGGAATTTATTCGGCACGCTATATGGGAGAAGATACATCGTATAGAATAAAAAATGCCAATTTGATTTCAAGGTTGGAAGGTGTGGCAGATGAGGATAGGGGTGCAAGGTTTGTATGTGCGATTGCTGCTGTCTTTCCAGATGGACAGGAAGAAACTTGTCTTGGGATTTTTGAGGGAAGAATTGGATATGAAGAGGCAGGAGAAAATGGCTTTGGCTATGATCCTATTTTTTATTTACCGGACTATGCCTGCAGTTCCGCAGAATTATCTCCTGAAGCTAAAAATGCAATGAGTCATAGGGGGAAAGCACTGCGACAGATAAGAGAAATCATAAAAAGGCGAGAAGGTTAAGATGCGAATACTAGTGGTTAGTGATACACATGGAAAAGATGAAAATTTGGAGTGTGTTTTGGATAAGGTGGGACCCATTGACATTTTGGTTAATTGCGGGGACAT
>DATCYL010000039.1:0-1687 GCA_036570305.1 Lachnospiraceae bacterium | reverse complement strand
ATCTGTGTAATTTCCAACTGATGAACTGGGCGGACGGACAGATGGCAACAGGAGCAGGATGGTTAGATAAGATATTCATTTCAGAAATATGGAGAGGTATGTTGGGTATAGAAGCTGTGCCGGCTATCTTCTTTTTGCTGATTATCTTTTTTGTGCCCGAAAGTCCCCGTTGGCTGATTCTGAAAGGTGAGGAACAGAAAGCTCAAAAAATATTGGGTAGGATTTATGATTCTGCTATGCAGGCAATGGTACAGTTGAATGAGACGAAAGCAGCGATAGCTTCTGATACAAAGTCTGAGTGGAGTGTTCTACTGAAGCCGGGTATTCGGAAGGCCGTTTTGATAGGAGCATCCATAGCTATCTTAGGACAGTTTATGGGAGTAAATGCTGTACTCTATTATGGTCCTTCAATTTTTGAGAATGCGGGAATTTCCGGTGGAGATTCTCTGTTCTGCCAAGTACTTGTAGGAGGTGTCAATATGCTTACCACGGTGTTGGCATTGTTTATCATAGATAGGGTTGGGCGTAAAAGACTGGTATATTATGGTGTGTCAGGTATGATTGTCTCATTACTGTTAATCGGCTTCTATTTTTCTTATGGAGAGGTTCTGCAGATTTCCACTTATTTCTTGCTGGTATTTTTCCTCTTTTATGTATTTTGTTGCGCAATATCCATCTGTGCAGTTATTTGGGTTCTTCTTTCGGAGATGTACCCAACGAAAGTTCGCGGATTGGCTATGTCAATTGCGGGTTTCTCTCTCTGGATTGGTACCTATTTAATAGGACAGCTAACCCCTTGGATGCTTCAAAATCTTACTCCTTCAGGGACATTCTTCCTGTTTGCTTTCATGTGCGTGCCTTATATACTTATTATTTGGAAATTGGTTCCTGAAACAACCGGTAAGTCTTTGGAAGAAATTGAGACCTACTGGAAAGACTGATAAATTGACCTTAATTTAAAACAGATATTGTAATGGTAAATTTTAGAGAATTAGCAGCCCAATATAAAAATGAATTGTTGGGTAATGTACTTCCCTTTTGGCTTGAAAATTCTCAAGATAAAGAATGTGGAGGTTACTTTACGTGTTTGAATCGCGATGGAGAGGTTTTTGATACGGATAAATTTATCTGGCTTCAGGGACGGGAGGTTTGGTTATTTTCCATGCTTTATAACAAGGTAGAGAAGAAACAGGAGTGGTTGGATTGTGCCATACAGGGTGGAGAATTCCTTAAAAAATATGGTCATGACGGTCATTACAACTGGTATTTTTCTCTAGATCGTGAAGGGCATCCGTTAGTGGAGCCTTATAACATCTTCTCCTATACCTTTGCGACAATGGCTTTTGGCCAGTTAAGTCTTTCTACAGGAAATCAAGAGTATGCGGAGATTGCCAGAAAGACTTTCGACATCATTCTTTCTAAAGTAGGCAATCCTAAAGGAAAATGGAACAAACTTTATCCGGGTACGCGTAATCTGAAGGGGTTTGCCTTGCCGATGATTCTCTGCAATTTGGCTTTGGAGATAGAACACCTATTAGATCAAGATTTCTTGGTGAAGACAATGGATACTTGTATTCATGAGGTCATGGAAGTGTTTCTTCGTCCTGAGTTGGGAGGCATCATTGTAGAGAATCTAAACGAGGATAATAGTTTGGTAGATTGTTTTGAAGGGCGTCAAGTCACTCCG
>DATCYL010000038.1:0-7828 GCA_036570305.1 Lachnospiraceae bacterium | reverse complement strand
CCTGCTGCCATTTTTCGTAAAAGAAATGGGCAAAGACTTGTCCCTTTTCTACCAAAAGAGTAGTGTAGCGAAAGATTGGTTCCGTCAAAAGGGAGAAGACTGCCAGGAGCATACCGCCCTTTAAAGAAATGTGAGAAATATTAAATAGCTCTTTGGCAAAGAAAATAGAAAAGAGCATACCAAACAACATGGTTCCCCATATGGTCCATCGAATCATATTCATAGGTTTACTGATTCTAAATAAAATCATAAAACCGACAATGGCAAGTAGAAGTGTAGAAGCTGTCGATACATCATTGCTTTCTACGCCGAATACATTTCCAAAAATTACCATGGCACTGACTACAATGAAATTAGTAAGTCCTGCCGGCAATGCCTGCAATAAGACATTGGTTAAAAAACGACCGCGAATCATATTTTTATTAGGCTCCATAGATAGAAGAAAGGCAGGGATACCTATGGTAAACATACTAATCATGGATACCTGAGAGGGGGATAGTGGGTAATTTGTCAGTGTAAACATAGAAAATAGAGCCATTAAAAAAGAAAATAAATTCTTTACTAAAAACAGACTGGAAGAGCGTTCTATGTTATTTACCACACGTCGTCCCTCTAAAACAACAGAAGGCATCTTAGAAAAATCAGATTCTAAAAGAACAAGCTGAGATGCCTGAGCAGCGGCATCACTTCCCGATGCCATGGCAATACTGCAATCAGCATCTTTTAGAGCCAATACATCATTGACACCGTCGCCGGTCATTGCGACAACCCGTCCGGATTTTTTTAGAGCGGATACAAACTGCCTTTTCTGGTTGGGTGTAACACGCCCAAATACGGTGTAGCGAAGCACTGCCTCTTCTATATCCTCGGCGGTTTTTAAGTTGCTGGCATCCACATAATTTTGGGCATTACTAATCCCCGCCTTTTGGGCAACCTTTGATACGGTAATAGGATTATCTCCGGAGATTACCTTAATCTCTACTCCTTGATTTTCAAAATACTCAAAAGTTTCAGGTGCTTCCTTACGAATCGGGTTTGATAAAAGTAGGAGTGCATAAGCATCGACCCTTTCGGTGAGTGGTTTTGTAGCCGTAACTTGTCCATGATAATGTCCAAAAACTAAAACACGATAACCCTCACTGGAATACTTCTCTATCTCTTTTTGCCAGATTTGGTATTGGTCTCGCAAAACAAATTCCGGAGCACCTAAAACATAGGTTTTATCTGAAAAGGAAAGACTGCTATATTTAGTAGCAGAAGAAAAAGGTGTCACATTAGATGCTTTTTGCTTGGATACTTCTTTAAAAAAGTCTTGTAGAGCAGCCATGGTAATATTATCTTTGGACATATTTGATACAAAGTCTCCAAGAAGTATTTCCAGATTTTCAGGGATTGTATAAGTGTCACTATGTAAGCGTATCATGGCATTGGTCTCCATGGTGTTTTCGGTAATGGTTCCCGTTTTATCGACACAGAGAGTATCCACACGGGCCAGTGTTTCAATACATGCCATTTCATGCACTAATACTTTATCTCTTGCAAGTCGCATAACACTTACGACTAAGGCGACACTGGCAAGAAGGTAGAGCCCCTCGGGAATCATGCCGATAATGGCTGCCACCATAGAAACCACGCCGGTTCTAACACTGGCATCTGAAAAAATCATGGATTCTGTAAATAAGACAATGCCAATGGGAATGATAAGAATACCGACTGCTTTTACTAATCTATTCAAAGAACGAATCATTTCTGATTGTTCTCCCTCCTTCGCCTGTTTGGCTTCCAAAGTTAATTTGGATACATAGGAATCTTCCCCGACTTTTTCTATGCGAGCCAGACATTTTCCTGAAACGATAAAACTGCCGGATAGGAGAGAGGCATTTTTTTCCTTGGTAATTTCATCCGATTCTCCGGTGATTAGAGATTCATTTACCTGAACGATGCCGCCAATTACTGTAGCATCTGCCGGAATTTGGGTACCTGCGGTAAAGACCACAATATCGTCTAAAACTAATTCTTCCGCAGGAATAGTAGAAACTTTTCCATCTCTAAGCACATGTGCCTTAGGCGAGTTTAAAACACTCAAATCATCCAAAACTTTCTTGGAACGTATTTCTTGGATAATTCCGATAAGAGTATTGGCTATAATGATAGGAAGAAAGGTTAAGTCTCGAAAAGAGCCTACTAAAATTAATAAAATAGCAATGATTACAAAAATTAAGTTAAAATAAGTAAAAACATTGCTTTTTATAATTTCTTGTGTGGTTTTGGAGGGGGGATCTACAGGTGCATTGGTGTAGCCTTCCTTTTTACGAATATTTACCTGACTTTGGCTTAGACCCGTGCGAGGATCTGCCATAAAGCGGGTGATATTCGTTTTTCGTACTTGTTTGTTTTTTTCTTCCGTAAGTCCCAATCCTTTTTTTCTAAATGTAAAACTTATTTTTTTACTCATGATGTCTCCCTTACTTTAAAGAAAATGCCTGTAAATGCATTTGCCGAGTGGTTTTTCCGACTAAGCTTCAACGACTTCTTTAATGTCGTCAATATTCGGTGCAATCAATAAAGAGTAGTTAGTATAGTAAATAACAAAACCGGGTTTTGCTTTAGGCGGTTTTTTTAAGTTTTTTTTCTGAGTATAGTCGATTTCCACCTTAGGTGCCTGTTTTCCCTTTGAAAAATAAGCGGCAAGGCGTCCGGCTTCTTCAAAAGTTCTATCGGGTAATTCTTCATTGTTGCTTTTTACAATGACATGGGAACCGGGTTGCCCCTTGGCATGAAACCACCAATCATTTCCGTTTGCAAAGCGGAAGGAAAGTTCCTCATTTTGATAATTATTTTTGCCTACATAGATATGATAACCGTCGCTGGAAATAAAATGCAGGGGTTTAGATTTGCTTTTAATTTTTTTGTTTCCCTGATATTTCCTTTTTATGTAGCCTGCCTCTGTTAATTCTTCTTTGATTTCTACCAAATCGTCTTCATTTCTGGCGATATCCAAGGCATTGACAACTGACTCTAAATGTTCAATTTCATTTTTAGATTCCTCTATATAAAGGTTTAGTGCCTCTTTAGTGCGCTTTAACTTTCCATAACGTTCAAAATATTTTTGTGCATTTTGTAAAGGTGTTAAAGTAGGGTCTAAGGGAATGCTAATGGGCTGATTATCATAATAATTTACTGTTTTAAGAACCTTTGCCCCTTCCAAAAGAGAATACCCATAGGTGTGAATAAGCTCTCCATAGACTTTGTATTTGTCCATTTTTTCTGTGTCTTTCATTTGCTTTTCCTGAAGAGAAAGCTTTTTTCTACCTCTTTCTAAAGCAGTAGAAAGAATTTTTCTTAAATCAGAAGACTTTTGGCGAATACGGTTGTAGACTTCCTTTTGTGAATAAAACTCTTCCAAAGTAGGACTGATACTCTGATAGACTTGTTCACGATACAAAGACTGGTACTGAAAAAAATGATAAGAAGCAAATTCGATAGGTTCCCTGCCGTCAAATACGATGTTAGGAGAAAAAACACCTGAGGAAATATCCTGAAAAAAGTTAACAAAAGTATGATAAGCGTGTGTTTTTTCAAGGTCTGTCATAGAAGCTATATCTTTATCTCCATCCAATTGGCATCGAAAACAAAGTTCATGTGCACAAACAGGGCTGATGCCCTGAAAGGATTGGTAAAGACAGGTGAAAAAAGAACCTGCATGACGAGAGAGAATTTCAAAAAAATCTTCTTCTGATTTTACTTTATAGGGCGATAGCTTGTTTTGTGTCTGAGGAATAAAATAGTTTTGTCCCGGCAATACTTCACGCACAGAACTTAAGCTGGCAGACACATGCTTAATGCTGTCTATAATTTTTAAATTTTCGTCACAAAAAATAATATTACTGTGTTTTCCCATGATTTCAATCATAAGATATTTGACGCATTCATCACCAAGTTCGTTGCGGTGTCTGAATTTTATCTGTAAAACACGCTCAAAGTCCGGCTGGATAATATCTATAATAGTAGCACTTCCTATGTGTTTTCTTAAAAGCATACAAAAATTAGGTGCAGTCATGGGATTGACCCTTTTTTGCTGACTTAAGTATGCTAAAGGCAAAGATGCATTTGCCGATAGAAACAGTTGGTATTGTTGCTTTTGGTTTTTTACATGGATAGTTAAGGCGTCGGATTCCGGTTGGGCAATTTTTTGTATTTTTCCCCCGAGAATACTTTCCCTTAACTCATAGACCAAATTTGCAACAGTAATTCCATCAAATGCCATATAAATCCCTCATTACTTTCTAATCAATATTGTTTTATTATAGCATAAATCGTAGCATTTACATAGAATAAAGGCAGATTTTATGGTAGGATAAAAAAGCGAATTAAGAAATATGTAGTGAAAAGAGGAGTGAATAGAAAATGAGAATTAAATGCCCGCCTAATATACCGGTAGCCAGATACCTGGTAAGCCAAAACATAAAATTAAACACAGCCTGCGGAGGAAGAGGGAATTGTGCAAAGTGTCTGGTAAAAGTAGTAAAAGGAGATGCGCCTATTTCCACAATGAGCCGTATACAGTTAAGTAAAGAACAGTTAGATGAGGGGATTCGTCTTGCATGTCACCTTATACCGGCAAATGAAATCGAAGTGGAGATTTGTTGACAAAAGCAAAAATTAGAAGCAAAAAGATCAATAAAGACCCTTTATATACTTAAACAAAAAAACTTTGACTAGATATTATAGATGGATTATAATAAATCCATATGCTTAAATAAAAAGATGCCTGAATGTAAAAGGCAGAAAGTGGATACTATGAGTAAAAGTATGACAGGTTTCGGACGGGCGGAATGTAGTGGTGATAGGTATAAGTTTACCGTGGAAATGAAATCGGTAAATCATCGTTACCTAGACGTGAATATTCGTATGCCTAAAAAATGTAGTCCCTTTGAGGCGGAAATCAGGGCTTGCCTTAAACAATATCTTCAAAGAGGAAAAGTAGATGTTTTTATCAGTTACGAGGAAATAGGAAAAAACAGCAGTTTTCTTAAGTATGATGAAGCTCTGGCAAAAACTTATTTGTCTTATTTGGAAGAGATGCAAAAGTTGGGTATAGAAAACAAAATCAATACCTATCAGTTGGCAAGAATGCCGGAAGTTATTACTATGGTGGATGATAATTCTTCTGATGATAGCTTATGGGATACCCTAAAGGTGGGAGTTTTGTCTGCCGTAGAAAATTTGCAGGAGGCAAGGAGTCTTGAGGGTAAAAGTCTTGTAAAAGATTTAAATCAAAAGCTGATCTATTTATCTTCCTTGGTAGAAGAGATAAAACAACGTTCACCTCAAATTATGGAAGATTACAAAAAAAGACTGGAGGAGAAGTTGGCAGTCTATTTAGAAGATGTGCAGGTGGATCCTAACCGTTTGGCTGCCGAATTGGTGCTCTTTTCGGATAAAATTTGTACGGATGAGGAAGTGGTTCGCCTAGAAAGCCACATTCAACATATGCAATCTGAATTAAAAAAAGATGAGGCAATTGGTAGGAAACTTGATTTTATTGCACAAGAAATGAATCGTGAATCTAATACTATTTTATCCAAGGCGAATGATTTAACTATTTCCAATATTGCCATCGACTTAAAGACTGAAATAGAGAAAATAAGAGAACAAATTCAGAATATAGAGTAAAGAGGAAAAGTATTGAATAGATTACTAAATATAGGATTTGGGAATTGTGTAAACGGGGATAAAATTATCAGTGTGGTAAGCCCTGATGCCGCCCCTATCAAAAGAATGGTACAACAGGCAAAGGAAGAAGGAAGAGTCATTGATGCTACACAAGGCAGAAGAACCAGAGCTGTTTTGGTAGTGCAGGGAGATTACTTGATTTTATCGGCTCTTCAACCGGATACCATAAGTAAAAGATTTGCACAGGAATGGGAGGCTGAACCAGATGAAGCATAAAGGGGTATTGGTTGTTGTTTCAGGATTTTCCGGTGCCGGAAAAGGTACGGTAATGAAAGAACTTTTGGATAATTACAGTGAATATGCATTGTCGATTTCTCATACAACCAGAAATCCCAGAGAGGGAGAAAAAGACGGAGTTCATTATTTTTTTAAATCCAAAGAGATTTTTGAGGCAGGCATAAAAGAAGATAAGTATCTGGAATATGCCTCTTATGTAGATAATTACTATGGAACACCAAGAGACTATGTCATGCAACAGTTACAAGACGGAAAAGATGTTTTGTTAGAGATAGAAGTGCAGGGGGCTCTACAGGTAAAAAAAAGATTTCCGGAGGCGATTTTAGTTTTTATTACTCCCCCGTCTGCAGAGGAATTAAAAGCAAGACTGGTAAATAGAGGAACAGAAAGCAGTCAGGTCATTGCGTCTAGGCTGTCACGTGCCAATGAAGAGGCGGAAAGTATGGGAGAGTATGACTATATTTTAGTGAATGACCAATTAGAGGTATGTGTAGAACAACTACATCAATTAATACAGAGTATGCACTGTAAGTCTATAGAAAATCAGGGGCTTATAGAGGATATAAAAAAACAATTAAAGGTTTTTGCGAAAGGAGATTAAATTATTATGATACATCCATCTTACACAGAATTAATGGAAGTGGTAAATAAAGAAAATGTGGAGCTTGACGAGGCGCCTTTAGTGACCAGTCGTTATTCTATTGTTTTAGCAACCAGTAAAAGAGCAAGACAGTTGATTGCAGGGCAGGAGGCCATGGTAGCAAATACAGCAGGTAAAAAGCCTTTGTCAGTAGCAGTGGAAGAAGTATATAAAAATCAGGTATCTATTCTTCCCGAAGAAAGTAAGGATGAGGAAGAAGTTTAATTTATGAAATTATTATTTATATCTTTGGGATGTGATAAAAACTTAGTAGATTCAGAGGAAATGCTGGGGATTTTAACATCCGCAGGAATTGAAATTACCAATGAAGAAAGCGAAGCGGATATTATTATCATTAATACTTGTTGCTTTATTCATGATGCAAAAGAAGAAAGTGTCGAAAATATTTTGGAAATGTCAAAATATAAGACCGAAGGCAAGTGTAAAGCTTTAATTGTCACCGGTTGTATGGCGCAAAGATACAAAGAAGAAATACGACAGGAAATTCCGGAAGTAGATGCAGTTCTTGGAACAAGCAGTTATGCGGATATTATGATTGCCGTGGAGAACGCTCTAAAGGGAGAACCTTTTGAAGACTTTAAGGATATTAACTATCTGCCGACCTCTTCTCATAACCGGATTCTTACAACTGGAGGACACTATAGTTATCTAAAAATAGCGGAGGGGTGCGATAAACACTGTACTTACTGTATCATCCCTAAAATCAGAGGAGATTTTCGTAGTGTTCCTATGGAAAAGCTTTTACAACAGGCAAGTTACCTTGCTTCTTTAGGGGTGACAGAGATTACCTTGGTAGCCCAGGAGACAACCATGTATGGTGTGGATATCTATGGCGAAAAAAGACTTCATGAATTGCTTGAAAAGCTTTGTAAAATAGATGGTATTCACTGGATTCGCATTCAGTACTGTTATCCTGAAGAGATTTATGATGACTTGCTAAGGGTAATGAAAGAAGAGGAGAAAATTTGTCATTATTTAGATTTGCCTATTCAACACGCTTCTTCTAAAATCCTAAAAAGAATGGGACGCCGTATGGATAGAGAAAAACTTATTTCCATTATTTCTCATATCAGAAGTGTTCTACCGGATATTGTATTAAGGACTACTTTAATTACAGGATTTCCGGGAGAAACGAAAGAAGATCATGAAATTCTTATGGATTTTGTCAGGAGTACAGGTTTTGATCGTCTAGGG
>DATCYL010000037.1:0-1802 GCA_036570305.1 Lachnospiraceae bacterium | reverse complement strand
ATCTTTATATTCTTTTTCAAAATTCTTATTAATTACAATCTTCATACTTTTTCCTCTCTTCGTGTTCCACTCGAACACCAACCTCTATTTAGATTTCTATTCTATAGTGCAAAAGAACGTTTTAAAAACTCTTCTGCTCCTGCGACAGCTCCGGCAGTACAAACCATCATAGTTGTACTTTCTACGATAGCAATTGCAATTCCATCAAGTGACGGAAAAATAGATGATAAGCTCTCTCCTGTTACCATAATCCCTTTGGAGAATAAGGTTCCTGCAACGGCAATCACAAGTGCTATGACTACTACTTCAAAAATACAACCTAATGTTGTTTTAATCCATGCAACGCCCGAAGAGGATATTGTTTCATCCCCCGCCAATGTTGACATAGCAATTGGTGCCATCAAAAGTAGCACATAAATATTAATAAATCTCTTAAATACTGATAGAAAAATTTTAACTCCACATACAAAGGCTGCTATGATAGAAACAATAGTTAGGATTCCAAACAACTGGTAATTTGTAAGAGAAATACTTCCCTTTTCGACAGATATATTCAAATTTGAAATCCCTTCTATCTGTTTAACAAGAATGGTTGTTACTCCTGTAATTTCAAACATAATTGGTATAATATTAGTCATAAGCAAGGTAGCAATAACAAATTTAATTGCAAAGCGCAGAAAGTTTTCTACACTTGCCATTTCTTTAAAATTCATAGTTTGCCTTATATAGCCAATCAAGAAAAAAAGAGCAAGAAGGGATGCACCAATAGAAAGGATTGTCGTGTAAACTTCTGTTGCTTGAAGACTCCCCCAGACACTCCCTTCTTGCCCTAGATACTGTGGATCTAAACTTATAACAGAGAGGGTCAATTTTAAAAAGAATTTCCATATTCCGTTCGGAATTGCCCAAAAAACCTCATAAAATCCCTGCCCTAATTCAAAAAGCCATTCATTGATAGCATTTTTTACTATATCCATTTATCTACCTCATTTGTGTCACTAGCTCAGGTGCCAATATTGCTACGATTCCACCCGCCATTTTTTTGAATGCATTAGCTTGCATCGATCCATCTCCACCCATCCAAGCTGTCGCAAATTCAAATACACCCCATAGTAAGAAAAAAATTCCAACATTGGATATAATTGCTGATACTAAAGAATATAAAGTATCAAATTTCCCATTTACTACTTCAGCTGCAAAAACGGGGGTTGCAAAGGAGCTAAAACAAAATAAAGCTCCTAGTAGATAGCCTAAAACGACCTTCTTATTGACTTTTTTTCTTTTTCTATTTTCTATAATTTTTTTCATTTAATTCCCTTTCTGTGTTCTAGTCGAACACCATCTTCTATCTTCTTGCCTTAAATAAAGCAACCCCAAACGCCACTCCCACGCCTAGAAGCACAAAGGAAAGCTTAAGAACTAGTCCATTCCATCCCGAAAGTTCTATTTTTGTCCCTATAATCATTCCTATAATCCCTAGCATAATTGACACCAGTATAATTATTTTTGCTATTTTTCTATTATTCATACATTTTTCCTCTCTAATCTTTAAATGTTCATCTAAATGAAAAATCATCATAATTTTGGTAGTCTTCTACTAAATCTGCATTTTCTTCATTTGCCATTTTCTTACTTTCTTGTTTTGACTGGGCAAATTCAAACTCATCTACTACCATATTGACATAATAAGCAACACTGCCATCTTCATTTTGTACCTTGGAAGAGCGTAAATGACCATGCACAGCCATTTTCATCCCCTTTTTAAGATATTTTTCTGTAAATTCCCCATTTTTTCCAAATGC
>DATCYL010000036.1:0-16019 GCA_036570305.1 Lachnospiraceae bacterium | reverse complement strand
TTACTTCTTTCTTTTCTTCTTTTTTGTCTACCGCAATAAAAAGAGCTTCCTTTTCTTCTTGTACAAGTGGATCTCCCTTTTTCATCTCGATAAGAATTTCAGGTTTTGCCTCTTCAAACAAAGGATCTCCCACCTTCATCTCGATAGGAATTTCAGGCTTTGCCTCTTCAAATAAAGGATCTCCCTTTTTCATCTCTATAGGGATTTCAGGCTTTGCCTCCTCAAATAAAGGATCTCCCTTTTCTGTAACCACCTTACTTCCTCGAACAATGATTTTGTCCTTACTTTCCTTTACAAGAACTGCCGGATCTTCTGTAGCAGAAACTTCACCTGTTTTCGGATCCATAGTATATCTGGTAGTAATAGAATTCCAACCCTTTTCTCCATCCTGTTTTACATATTCGTATTCCTTTCCCTTTAAGAGATTGGGATCTTCTTCATAGACCGTATTAAAGCCTGTTTCTATCATTTTTGTGCTTGGTTTTACACCGCGCTCTTCCACCCTATCTTCCGGTGCAATTTCCCGAATCACAATCGTCTGATTAACTTCGGTTTTCCCGGTGTCTACAAAGAAACGATAAGTCGTCTCCGTTTCTTTTTCTCCTGCCTTTCCCGGAGCGAGCACATTTATCTTTCCATAGTCTAAATCCTTATTTTCTTTATAGATGGTATTGAAATCTTTTGTTTCTATTTCTCTTTTCGGCTTTACTCCCACTTCCACGATTCTATCTACTGCCGATTTGATTACTCTGTCAAATTTTTCTTCACGAACAACTGTAGAACCCTGCTTTACGGTTCGACTTACGGTTACTTGTCGTCCATTTTCACCCGCTTTAATCTCATTGGTTTTGCCATGCTCCAACTTTTCATTGGCCACATACTGGGTCTTAAATGGCAAATCTCTTTCCGGACTTACCACCTCTGTAGAGCTAATCCTATCGCCACTTAGGGAAAAAGCGCCGGCCGGAGCTGTTTTTGCCTGTCTATAGGTATATATAATTCTCGGCACAGGCATTTCTTTTGTTTCTACTACCTGTCCGTCTTTTATAAATTCTACACGAATCGGATTTTCTTCCAGATATTTCTTAAGTAAAGGAAATACATCAATTGGAATATTTTGAATATATTTTGTGGAGAGACTTGCATCTTCCGCTATTTCCAATTTCTCTTTATTGATTTCACCTAAAAATTCTCTAAGATTAAAATTTATACTGGCCATATTACCAAGGGCCGGACTTAATACTCCCGGCTCCATTGCCTTCATAGATAGGGTAACCTTTCCCTCTTCTACGTTGATATTTTCATAAAGTACCGTCGGCTTTGAATCACTATAGGTCTTATATAAACCCGGATAATCTTTAAGTTCCTCCTCCCATGTTCTGGTCTGCACATTTTTTAGTTGCACTATATTGGTAGGAACCAGAGCTTTAGAAATAACCGATATCTGTTTCTCATCAAAAAATACCCTAACCCCCAAATCTTTCGCATCGGCAAAGTCCTTTGACAGAGAGAAGGTTAGATACATATTTTCTTCTTTATCTATGATTAAATGCTTTTCTTTGTCCGGTGTCTGTACCGCCTCTATAATCATATAAGGATCCAAATTCAGATTCGTCCGCGTAGTAACATCTGCCTTTTCCAGTTGACTGTAAATAGCAGTATATCTTAAAGTATCCAGTGCCACATCCTTTTTATTTATCCTTAAAGTTCCTGATAAATCTTTCTCTTCGCTACTCCCCTTCCCCTCTCTATACAAATATGCCACTCCATCAAAGGGAAGTTTAAAATCTAAAGTTTTATTTACTACATCTTTAATGGCATCTGTAAAGGTTAAAATGATACCTGAGCCTGATTCAAAATGATTACCGCTTTTTATCTTACCTATCACTTGACCGTCTAAAAGCACATCACTATCCACACCACTTGTATATCTAGACAAAAATTTTTCTTCTTTCGTGTAAAGTCCCGTCTGGAAATAAATCTTATCTCCTCCTACAACTTCATCCGAAAGGCGCATAGAAACATTGACCCACTGAGTCGCTTTCTTAAAATCTGCTTCCGGCTCATATTCACCACTTACCTTTAAGACTTCAAAGTACTTATCTTCTAAAATAGGGTCGTGAGCACTATCTTCCAGGGCGCGTCTGCTACGTTTCCCGGCACTGTTTTCCTCTGCTTTCTCAGGAGCTGCTGCTTCTAGAGAAGTATTTTCCTCTGACTGCATCTGACTCTCTGCCGCTACTTCTTTTTTAGGCTCTTCTAAAGCATTCTCTTCTTCAGTTTTCTCCCTACTTTCTTCCTCAGCTTCTACTTCCTCTTTTGGTGCTGTTTCTTCACCTACATCCTCTTTTAAGGCTTCTTCTGTTTTTACCTCTTCTGTTTGATCTACAGGGATGTCTTCTTTTGCTACTTCTGTCCGACCGGCATTTTCTTTACCTGGCTCCTCTGCAAGCTCCATTGTGTTATTTTCTTCTACTACATTGCTTAATTCTTCCACTGTATTATTTAAGTCTTCTGCACGAACTGTTTGTGTCGCAGTCAGCATAAACCCGCTTGCAACTACAGCCGAACCCAAACCGATACTTAGTTTTTTCATCTTATCGGATCTTATATATTTTGATTTTCTCATTACTTTCCCCCTCAAATCTAGTAATAATTCCTTTTATCCAGTATAAAGACATCTGCTTAAAAATTCCACATGGGAATTTTTACGAATTATTTACCTATTTTTTTAATTTCATGTGCTTTATATCCAAAAAGAACTTATATAAAAGTTGTCTTGTCCCTTATATAAGCTCTTTTGATATAGATTTCTATCTTTTCTCTGCCATAAAAAATAAAGCCAATGTTCCCGGACCGGAATGTGCTCCAATCGTCGGTCCCACGTCATGAATCAAAAATTTATCCACTCCAAACTTTTCCTTTACCAAAGCTGACAGTGCTTTTGCATCTTCCAGACAGTCTGCATGGCTTATAAAAATAATATCATTTTTTTCTTTATAAGAGCCCACTCTTTCTTCCATCATATCTGCCAAAGCCTGCAAGGATTTCTTTCTTCCTCTGGCTTTTCCCAGCGGTATCAGATGCCCTTCATTATCTACATGTAAAAGCGGCTTAATCTTGATCATACTTCCAATCACTGCCGCTGTTTTTGATACTCTGCCTCCCCTATATAAATGATTTAAGTCATCCACAGTAAAAACATGACCTACATGAAGCTTGTTTTCTTCAAGCCATGCATAGACTTCTTCGATTGTTTTTCCCTCTTCCTTTAAGGAAACTGCTTTATAAACCATAAGTCCCTGTCCCAAAGAAGCTCCCAAAGAATCAACAACCAGAATTTTTGCCTCCGGGTATTCTTCCTCCATCTCTAAACCGGCAAGTCTTGCACTATTATAGCTACCGCTAAGCCCCGAAGAAAAAGCTATATACAAAACATCCTTTCCCTCTTTTAGGCAAGGTTCCATAGCTGCCTTTACATCCTCAGGATTAGTCTGTGCTGTTGTCGGCATAGCCCCTGCCCTTACTCTGGCATAAAATTCCCCAAAGGGAAGAGAAGTGTCCTTATCATAAGTTTCTCCATCTATTGTGTAGGTAAGAGATACACAAGCCACTTGATTTTCTTTATAATACATGTCGGGTAAATCCGCATTATTGTCTGTCATAATCACAAAATCTCTCATAGAAACCTCCCATCTTTTTTTCTTTATTTTATCATTTTTTCTCTAATATTTCTATTGCCTTTTCCAGCGCTTTATCCTTTTCTTCCACTTCCTTTTCTTTTTCCTGTTTTTCTTCTTTAATTTCCACATCCGGAACAATTCCGACTTTATGGATATCATTGCCATTTGGCGTAAAATATTTTGATACAGTAATCTTTAAAGCACTTTTATCCTGCAATGTAAATATCTGCTGCACGATACCCTTTCCAAAAGTTTTACTTCCAACCAAGGTTCCCAATTTATGATCTTTTACTGCACCTGCAAAAATTTCAGAAGCACTGGCACTGTTTTCATTAACCAAAACTACCAGTGGCACTTCTATTTCCTTTCCTTTGCCAGCTTTTAATTCTACACGTTTCTTATATTTATCCTCCGTATAGACAATCATGTCCCCATCCGATAAAAATTCATCTACAAGATCCACCACCGAAGATAATAATCCTCCCGGATTATTACGTAAATCAATAATTAATCTTGTCGCACCCTCTTTTTTTAACTTTTTCCATTGATTATCAAACTGTGACTTTGTCACCTCCGTAAACTCCGCTATCTGTATATAAGCAATCTGAGAGTCTAATAACTTGGATGCAACAACAGGTACCTCAATTGCCTCAGGAATCAGAGTAAATTCTATTTCTTTGGACTTTCCCTCTCTTTTTATTGTTAAATTTACTTCTTTTGTTCCTTCTTTTTTTATCTCCATAGCAATCTGGGATAAATCTTTTCCCTGTACATCCTTTTGATTTACTTTAAGGATAATATCATTCACCAAAATCCCCGCTCTGGCGCTCGGTGTGTTTTCATAACAGCGGACAACCCTCACAAATCCGGTTTTACTGTCTTGCTGCATAACAATTCCAATCCCTTTATACTGTCCGGATGCCTCTTCATTCATAGCCTTATATTCTTTTTCGTTATAATAAGTAGAGTAAGGATCTCCCAAAGCGGAAACATAACCTCTATAAAGTCCGTCTACCATCTTTTGACCATCCGCCTCTTCCAAATAATACTTTGAAATTTTTCTTTCTATACTCTTTAATTTTCTCTGTGTTTCTAAAGCGTGGGCACCTGTCTGCTCCCTCTCCCAAGGCAAAATACCAAAACTTCCTAAAGCAGAATATACAAAACCTCCTAAAAGGCAAACAAAAATACCAAGAAAAAATCCCATCCAAAGATGACGTTTCCCTTTCTTCTTCATCTTGTCCTTTTCTTTCTCTATTTCAAATTCCATTCTTTCTTTTCTCCCATCTTTTGTCTTTACTTTCTATCTTTATAAGATAATCTTCTTTCGATAAAAAGTAAACACCCTATTCTTTGTGTCTAAAAATTCTTCTCCCATACCTCATAATATTAAATCAAAATTCTCCCTAACCACTAGAAATACAGGACAGGGCCATAGAGACATTCCCAAACAAAAATTTATGAAACCTTCAAAATCTGTTACTATAAAAGAAGGGCAGGATTTTAAAAAATCCTGCCCTTCTTTATTATACTCTTAAATGTTTTCTAATAGTAATTAAACTTCCTACTAAACCGATTCCGATTCCCAATCCCAATCCTACAGGCAAGAGAGCTTCAAAGACTCTATTGACCGGCAAAAACTGAATAAAATTTGTCAACAAATGGAACTTATTAAGCACAAACTCAATTACCTTATTATACATAAAATAAATAATCACCAAAGGAATCGTAGCACCTACCAAACCGATGATAATTCCCTCAATTAAGAAAGGAGAACGTACAAAAAAGTCTGTCGCTCCAATCAACTTCATAATCCCGATTTCTTCTCTACGAACTGCAACACCCATAGATACGGTATTGCTTATCAGGAAAATAGACACTACCAGAAGAATTCCTATAATAACAACAGAAACATAGGCAATCAAGCGGTTGATAGCACTTAACGTTCTCGTCGCTGCTTCTGACTGATTTACCTTTCTGACACCATCCAGACTTTCTATAAAGTCTACCAAGGAATCCTGGCTTTCTACCTTATCCACAAAAATTTCATAGTGAGCTGCATTCGCCAAAGGATTATCATTTTCAAACCCCTCTGCAACGTTAGAATCTCCCTCGAAATACTGTTCTTTAAAACCATCCCAGGTCTCTTCTGCCGATACAAAAGTGCATTTAATTACTTCACTTCTGTTTTTAATCTCATTACCAATCTCATCAATACGAGCCTGGTCAATCTCCGGATTAAAAAAAACCGTAATAGCAACACCTTCCTCTGCTTCTTTTACAATGTATTGAAAATTTACAAAAAGAGAAAAAATCAATCCAAACAAAAAAATACAAGCAGACATAGTAGCAACAGATGCCAAAGAAAACATTTTATTTGACCAAATATTTTTAAATCCCTGCTTAAATGTATAAGCTAACGTACTAATTCTCAATATAACTACCCTCTTTTTCGTCGCTTACGATGACGCCTTTCCTCATTAAAATTACTCGCTTTTTCATGGCATTTACAATCTCACGATTATGAGTTACCACCAATACAGTAGTTCCTCTCTCATTGATTTCCTCCAAAAGCTTCATAATTTCAAATGAATTTTTCGGGTCTAAGTTACCCGTAGGTTCATCCGCAAGCAAAATACTCGGACGGTTTACCAAAGCCCTTGCCAAAGAGACTCTTTGCTGCTCTCCTCCTGACAATTGTGTCGGCTTTGATTTGTATTTTTCTGCCAACCCTACCAAAGTAAGCATTTCGGGCACTCTTTTTTTAATAACTCTATTTGGTCTTTCAATAACACGCTGAGCAAAAGCTACATTCTCATAAACATTTCTATCCTTTAAAAGACGGAAATCTTGAAAAACACACCCAATGCCTCGACGATACTTTGCCACCTTCCTGCGACGAAGTTTGTTTAGGTTTTGCCCATTTACTGTAATTGTTCCACTTGTGGGATCCAGCTCCTTAAGCAACAGCTTAATCAGGGTAGACTTTCCCGAACCGCTATCACCCACGATAAAGACGAATTCCCCTTTATCAACGTGCAAAGACACATTATTTACGGCAGGTTGCCCCTTATTATATGTCTTGGTAACGTTTTCTAAAGTTATCATACTATCCTCCTCTTAGTAATCCAGGGTCTCCATATGCTTCATATAGCGCACTACCATGAGCGCAATCTTAAAAGTAATGGCGTCTTCAAAAATACGCAAATCCAACCCTGTACTCTTTTGTAGTTTATCCAATCGATAAACCAATGTGTTTCGATGAATATATAGCTGTCTGGATGTTTCAGAAACATTTAAGCTATTTTCAAAGAATTTATTAATAGTTGTTAAGGTTTCCTCATCAAAGTCATCCGGAGATTTGTTTTCAAAAATCTCTCTGATAAACATTTTACAAAGAGGAATAGGTAACTGATAGATTAATCTTCCAATACCCAAAGAACTGTAAGCAATCACATTTTTATCGCCAAAGAAAATCTTTCCCACATCGAGCGCCATACGTGCCTCTTTATAGGATCTTGATACTTCTTTTAATTCTTTTACTATAGTTCCGTAAGCGACATGGCTTGCCCCATCTTCTTTACCCACATTTAAAGCATTGACTATAGAATGGCCGATTTTTTCCAATTCCGGATAGCCTTCGTTTGCTTGTAATACTTTTACCACAATAATGCTCTTTTCGTCAATAGCCGTTATAAAATCACCACTTTTGCTTCCAAAGAGCCCTTTTACAATCTCCATAGCACTATAGTCTTTGCCTTGTCCGCTCTCCACTATATAAACTACGCGCCTTGCCTCCGTATGAATGTGCAACTTTTTGGCACGATTATAGATATCCACTAAAAGCAGATTATCTAACAAAAGATTTTTAATAAAGTTATCCTTATCAAATCTTTCTTTATATGCCACCAATAGATTTTGAATCTGGAAAGTCGCCATCTTGCCTATCATATACAAGTCGTCAGAATCTCCGCTCAAAATTAAAACATACTCCAGCTGATGCTCATCATAGACTTTAAAAAACTGGTAATCCTTAATAATCTGACTTTCTGCCTGAGACTGGACAAACGCCACAACCTCTTCACTATTACTAACAGCCTCTGTAAAAGTACTTGCCAAAATTTTCCCTTCAACATCTACTACACAGAAGTTTGTTTTTGTAATTGTATGAAGTCCCTCAACAGTATTTTGAAGTATTTGATTTGATATCATATTCCGACTCCCCTTTATACCTATATTCTTTACCGGAACCCATATACATAAGTAAATATTTTACTGATTGTATTGTAAATATTTCCTATAAATAAGAAAAAATTTAAGTCCCCAGTGCCTACATTCTAATCTATTTTGTTCAAAAAAGAAAGAGTAAATAAAAAAAACTTTCTATTTTTGTGACATTTCCTCAATAAATCCTTCTCCCAATACTTCTCTGGCATCTGTCACAATCACGAATGCATTGGGGTCAATTTGTTTTACAAGGTCTTTTAACTGCACAATTTGTTTCTTGCTAACAACACAAAAGAGCATGTTTTTTTCTGCCTTAGAATACATACCTTTTACAGTAATGCCTGTCACTCCACGATTAATCTGATTCATGATTCCGCTGGCAACCTCTTCATAATGTTCTGTGATGATATAGGCTGTTTTTGCAAATTTTAATCCTTCAATTAAACCATCCGAAATTTTAGCCACAATGAAAATTGCAATCACCGCATACATAGCCCTTCTAAGCCCAAAAACAAACATTCCCATTACAATGATAGAAGCATCTATTACCTGTAGAATCTGAGAAATAGAATAGTGACGAAGTCGATGTTGTATCAGAGCAGAAACCGTATCTACTCCTCCGGTAGTTCCTCTAGCCAAAAATACAAGACCTATACCGATTCCTTCCATACTTCCGCCGATAACAGCTGCCAAAATATAATCAGAACCGATTAAATCTATCTGCGGAATTAAAAAAAGCCAAAGAGATAAAATAAGAGCTCCAAAGAGAGATTTTGCCACAAAATCTTTTCCTTTGATTTTCACGGCAAAAATAAAAAGAGGTATATTTAAAACTAGGGTAGTAAACCAAAGAGGAATTCCACCTTTAATTAAATTTTTTGTCAGATTTTGTATGATAATTGCTAAACCCGAAAACCCACCGGTAACCATTCCATTGGGTGCCATAATCGATTTGATGCCCACAGCCATAATTGCTGTCCCTAATAATAGTAACCCGTAATCTTTATACTTTGATTTTGCAAAAAATGTTTTCATAACTATGCCTTTTCCTCCTACGGCTTTTAAAATTTATTAATGCAAAGAAAATCGCCACATTCACAAAACCACTGGTTCTACGTAATGCGGCGATTTTAGCTGCCTCTTTTAAAGATCCCTCATAAGAATGAAACCGTTATTTATTAATATTTTCATATATTGTACTAAACGGTCATAGAGAGGTTTTGCATCTTCCCCAAAATGCTCCTCAACCTCCAAAGCAATATCATAAACACTTCTTTTTCCATCAATTCTCTTCCATATGAAATTTCCATATGTATCTAAAGATAGATGCCTTACACTCGGCTTTTTGAAACCTTTTTGGGCTATCCAATGGAAAAATCCTTTTAAGGGGATATGGATTGTTACCTCATCCTTCTCATTTACTTCCCAATCCAGAGACGGAGAAATCAAAGGTATCAAATCCAAAAAGTTTTTTTCATTTTTTTTCTTACTCATTTGCTTCCTTATTCCAAATAGAGAATTTCAAAATAGTTAAAACTGCAAGAGCTAAAACTACAAGTCCTCCAATCTGTCCTAAATCTACAACTTTAGAAATATTAATATTAATATTAAATACAGCAAATAGTGCTAAGATAATACCAACAAGTCCTTCTCCTGCAATCATACCGGAGCAGCAAAGAACACCACCGTTGATAACTTTAGTTTTGTGATCTTCATTTTTGTATTTTCTCTTTTCAAGAGCCCAGCGAAGAACACCACCAACCATAATACAAGCACTCAACTCAATCGGTAAATAAAGACCGATTGCAAAAGGCATTACCGGAATACCTAAAAGTTCGATGAAAAGCGCAATAAATACACCGATAAATACTAAGGTCCATGGAAGATTTCCATCCATAACACCCTCAACAATAAGCTTCATCAAGTTTGCCTGAGGTGCTGGAATCGCTGCTGTTCCAAATCCCCATGCATTGTTTAATAAGTAAAGGATACCACCGATAGCAATCGCTGCAATAGCAGTTCCGATTAACTCACCAATCTGCTGTTTCTTAGGTGTTGCTCCCAAGATAAATCCTGTTTTTAAATCCTGTGAAGTATCTCCTGCAATTGCCGCGATGATACAGATAACAGAACCGATAGCAATCGCACCTGTCATACCTGCAAGACCTGTCTGGCCACTTGCTTTTAATACAATAGTAGAAACCAAAAGTGTTGCAATTGCCATACCGGATACCGGGTTATTACTACTTCCTACTAAACCAACCATTCTGGAAGAAACAGTTGCAAAGAAGAAACCGAAAATAACAATTAAAACAGCTCCTACGATATTTACAGGAATTGCCGGTACTGCCGCAATTAAAATAATAATTACAAGAATAGCTCCTAAAATAACAGGAAGCTTTAAATCCTGGTCTGTTCTGGCATTTGTTCCAACTCCCTGAGAGTTTTTAAGACCTACCATAGCACCTTTAAAGGTACGGATAATAAGTGGAAGAGACTTAATCAAACTTAAGATACCACCTGTTGCGATAGCTCCTGCTCCGATATATCTTACATAACTTCCCCAGATAGCTCCTGCTCCGCCATTTGCCCACATCTCTGCAATAGGTGCTGTTCCCGGGAAAAGTACCGCATCCTGACCAAACAGATAAATCGCCGGAATCAAAACCAACCATCCTAAGATACCACCGGCAAACATATAAGAAGAAATCTTAAATCCACAGATATAACCTACACTGACAAGTGCCGGATAAACTTCTGTACTGATTTCTCCGTGAATCTTTTCAATAGTAAGAACCGCTGTAGATTTTACGATACCAAGACCATCAACTACAAATTTAAGCAGAGCGGCTACTCCAAGACCGATGAATACGGACTTAGCACCTGAACCGCCTTTTTCACCGGCCAAAATAACTTCTGAACAAGCCATTCCTTCAGGATATGGTAAAACTCCATGCTCCTGTACGATTAAAGCCTGACGAAGAGGCACCATGAAAAGAACTCCCAATAGACCGCCAAAAAGGGCAATCAAAGTGATTTCTACCATAGTAGGCATACTTCCCTTTCCTTCTGCCGCCCACAAAAACAATGCCGGCATAGTAAAGATAGCACCTGCTGCAAGAGATTCACCTGCAGATCCAATCGTCTGAATCATATTTGTCTCTAAAACGGAATTTTTTCTTATAATTCCTTT
Source organism: Lachnospiraceae bacterium (assembly GCA_036570305.1). Classification (GTDB taxonomy): domain Bacteria; phylum Bacillota; class Clostridia; order Lachnospirales; family Lachnospiraceae; genus JAQVHQ01. The sequence continues at coordinate 4,916 of DATCYL010000036.1, read as the reverse complement.
AATAATACCCATACCAATAACTGCTGCCGGAATAGACGCTGATACAGTCATACCTACACGCAATCCTAAGTAAGCATTTGCCGCACCGAATACTACAGCTAAAATAATACCGATAATCACCGATAGGGCTGTAAGCTCCGGAGCAACAGTTTCCGCACTAATATACGGTTTGAACTCTTTGTTCTCCTTCATCTCTAAACTCCTTTTCAAAATAATATTTCTTATCCATTATACTATTCATTAACACGTTAATCAACTAAATTAGCATAATATTTTTATTTTCTCTTTAGTTTTTTTTAATTTTTTCTTCAAACTCTCCTATTTCATGTAAGAAGTTATTTTTAATCGAAGTTATAGGATGTTACGATAGGCTCTCTTCCGGTCGCCTGATCTTTATAATATTCATAATAACAAATCCCTAAGAAAGAACCCGAAATATTAACTACATTATCATAACCCAATCCCTGAAGGGCACAAATTACGTTGTAACTTCTTTGAGAAGAACGGCAGTGTAAGTAGACCGGACGATCTTTTGGAATTTCCTCCAGACGCTGTCTAAACTCAGACATAGGAATATTAATGGCATTGATTAGATGTCCTCTCTCAAATTCTCCCTTTTCTCTTACGTCAATAATACAAGCATCAGATTCTACAAGCTGGCGCACCTTAGAGACTGCTACCTGTTTAAAGTCTCCATGCAATAGATTGCTTGCCACTAAAGCAGTGTGAATCACCACATCTTTTGCTGTAGAATAAGAGGGTGAATAACAAAGTTCCAGTTCTTTTAAATCCTCCAAGGTAGCATTCATACTGATCATAGCAGCCATAACATCAATTCGCTTATCAGCACTTCCCTTTCCTATTGCCTGTGCTCCAAGAAGTCTGCCTGTCGGTACTTCATAAATAAGCTTAAAGAACATAGGATTGCTATTTGGCATAAGACCTACCTTATCTCCCGGAATTGTATAAGCAAAATCATAATTATATCCATAGTGCTGACAATCCTTTTCATTTAAACCTGTATTTGCCACATTAAGGTCAAACAAACGGATACAGCTGGAACCGATGACTCCTCGATTGCTATGATATTTTCCATACATATGGTCTGCTGCAGCTCTTGCCTGTCTTTGTGCAGGACCCGCAAGAGGAAGTTTTACCTTATCATTGGTCAATCGATTGGTTACCTCTACGGCATCTCCCACAGCATAGATATCAGGGTAATTTGTCTGGTAGTTATGATTTACCAGAATAGCCCCTGTTTTTCCTAAAGAAATCCCACACTGTTTTGCAAGTGTCGTTTCCGGCATAACACCTATTGCCATAATGACAAGGTCTGATTTTACCTGCTTTTCATCAGATAATACTACATATCCTTCTTTAATAGCTGTTACCGTTTTCTCCAAATATAGATTTACACCCTTATCCAAAAGCTCTTTGTGAAGAATCTGAGCCATATCCTCATCCAGCGGTTTTAAAACCTGAGGCAACCCTTCTACTAAGTTTACATTAAATCCTGCCTCTTTGAAGTTTTCCACTACTTCAAGCCCGATAAAACCGGCACCCACTACAGTAATATCTTTGATTTCATTACTTGCTACATAAGCTTCTATCTTTTTAATATCTGTTACATTTTTTACGATAAATACATTTTTACTTGTAATCCCCTCGATAGAAGCAGGTAAAATAGCATTCGCTCCCGGCGAAAGAGCCAGTTTATCGTAGCTTTCTTCAAATTCCTGACCGCTTACAAGATTTTTTACCTTTACACATTTTTTCTTAGGGTCAATAGCTACCACTTCATGATTTACCCTCATAGTAATCTTATACTTTGTTGCAAATTCCTCCGGTGTCATAAGTACCAATTTGTCACTGTCATCCACAGTTTTGCTCAAAGCAAAAGGCAAACAACAGTTAGAAAAAGATACGTGCTCTCCCCTTTCAAAGACAAGAACTTCTGCACTCTCATCAATACGTCTTACACGTGCCGCCACAGATGCTCCACCTGCTACACCACCTACTACTACTACTTTCATTTGATTCCTCCTTTATATGTTTAAAATATTTATATAATTTGTCTCTTCCGATAACGAATATAGACAAAAATTCCTGCTAGCATCCAAAGCAATAAAAAGATTAGTGCCTCTTTTTTTAAGTGTGCCGGTGACACAGGTAACAAAAGCAAAAGTATAAATCCTATCGAAACCATCATGCCTAACAAAGATAAAAACTTTGAAATTTTCTTTTTACTCCTTTTTATTCCAATAAAAGACACATAAGCATAGGCAATTGCCGCCAAAAGACTTGACATATCCACAATGTATAGGATAACCTGTCGCCCCCAAAAACTTGTTACCGCTCCAATGGCGCTTACCAGCCATATAGCATAAGGATAGACCCGCCTTTTGCTATAGTAACTAAAAACCTTTGGAAGATGACCTTGCAGAGAAAGGCTTGCAATCAATTTAGAGGAAGCTATCATAAATCCGTTAATTCCTCCGATTACTGCCGCTCCTAGCGCAAACAACATCAGATAAAACCCCGGCTTTCCGGCTTTTAAAATAATAGAATCCGCCACCGCCCAAGAAGTTTTTAAAACCTCATCTCTTGAGAAAGACATGGCTGCTATAAGGTTTAAAGAGGCATAGATAACAATACCTATAAAAACAGATAATACTACTAACAAGGTGGATTTTGAAGGCTTAAATCCCAAGTCTTTCGCCACTTGAGGTACAACATCAAACCCTACAAAGAGAAAGGGAACAATTGCCAAAACTTTGGAAATCTCTCCAAACTTCACTCCATCCTGACGAATATAATGATTATAAAAAATTTCTATATCACTTCTTTTTATTACTGCAAATAAAAGACCTAAAACAATAATTACCAAAAGCAGGCTCATGATATTTTGTATTCTACTGCTAAGAAAAAGTCCTTTGATGTTTATCATAGCAAATATTCCTATGACTACAATCATAATGACTATATCTGTAATATAAATAGGATACCCTACAATATGGTAAAGGTATCCTACATTTAAACTTTCTTTTAAAAAAGCACGTAGCAGGAGTACAAATGCACTGGCGTTTAAAGGTATCATACTTAGATAACATAAAACCAAAGACCAGGCAACCAAAAAACCATGTCCTTCTCCCAAGTTTTCAAGAGTATAAGTGTACTCCCCACCCTCCTGACTATGATTTTTCATCATAATGTGGTAGGCATATTGGATAGTCATTACCAAAATACCACCTAAAAAAAGTCCTATGAAGGTATTGATAAGGCCTGATTCTTTTAAAAATTTTGTTCCCGGTAGTGTAAATGAGCCCCATCCTATAATGGAGCCCACTACAAGACCCATAACATCTACATACTTTAATTTTTTATTCATGAATTTCCTTTTAAAGCTTCGCTTTTTTTGCCACCATATTTCCGCAGATACCACCTACTACCAAAAAGATTAAAAACACCCATCCTGACAGTGAGAAATTTGCAATTGGTGTATAGAGGGCACCTACATTACAACCATTGGAAAGACGAGTTCCAAATCCCATTAAAAATCCTCCAAGGACATAGAAACAAGCCTGTTTACCACTGATTTTAAGAGATGCTTTGAAGGTATCGGCAAAAATACCTGCTGTTAACAAAAAGAAAAGTGTTCCAAGAACAATACCCACATTTTGTACATTGATAGGATGCTCAAAGAAAGGCATTACATAGGGATCCGGCTTTCCATGGGTAAATGCGGCAATTGACTCTGCATCCACTCCAAATAACATAAGTGCTTTTCCAAACCAGAAACCGTAAGGAGTACTTGCTCCCCAACCGGCTTTTGTTACACCCATTAAAACCACAAACACACCTGCAATCACCATGCTGGCTTTTTTCATAGACCATGAGCGAACAAACATCCTACGGTAATTTTCTTCTGTAAAAAATCCCACATGTTTGTCTTCCAGCTTTTCTTTCTCTTCAGCCTGTTGTGCATTCTCACTAAAATGATTGCTATAAGTACCTGCCGCTTTTCTCTTATTTTCATAAGCATAGCTTAAAAGTACTACAATAAGACAAAGAATTCCTGTGAGAATTAAAGCACCTAAATAACCGCCAAGTCCATCCCAGGCAAACCAATCCGGGAAATAAACTCCTTTATATCCGATTGCCTCTCCTGTTTTTGATGTAAACCAGGAATCTGTAATCCATTTTTGTGTATTCTGTAATGGGAATCCGACAAATACTCCCGCACAGAAAAAGACTAAGGTAATTAAAGCTCTTGGAAGGGCACTCACTAAGTCTGTTAAAACTCCTGATGCACAACAAGAAGAAAATGTCATACCAAAACCAAACAAAAGACCTCCTAAAATCAAACCTAAATTCACGGGATTTACCCACAAATCAAAAGTTGTTGCATCCGCATTAAATAAAACGGCTGTTGATAAAAGGGCTGTCACAAAAAACAAGAACATCAAAGTCCTCATTAATTTTGTAGAACCTGTCGCATAAGCACGATTAACGCTTCCTGCAAATCCCATGTAGCCTCTTGATAGAGCATATCCTAAAGTGCAACCTGCCAGCAATCTAAAGTAAAGCATAGAACTTGACAGGAAAAACATTCCAAAACATAGAATAGCTATCAAGAGTAAAAACCCTAAATAACGTTGTGTTTTTTTCATAGTTTCCTCCTAAATATTATATAATTCTTCTTAACTATACCATAAAAATTCGCTTGTTTCCAATCTTTTTATAGATTTACTTTATTTTTTGTTTATGCTTTTTTTATTTTTATGTAATTTTTTCGCGATTTTTTGAGATGAATTCACTCTTCCCAGGCTTCTTTTCCCCTTACCTTTAGACTTTCACAGAGAATAAAGGAGTGTTTTTAATAAAAAACCTCTTTCATTAGAGTAGCATCTTATGAA
>DATCYL010000035.1:0-16212 GCA_036570305.1 Lachnospiraceae bacterium | reverse complement strand
AAAGATGTCCCTCAGGTACCCTATAGGGGTATTGCAGTTTTCCTTTTGCATAGGTAGGGTAGAGGATTTCTCCTCCCTGTACCGTTCCATTTACCGTCAAAGTGCCTGTATCATCCATAGTCACTATATCCGTAGCTACGGCTGCCACCCTACCCACATAATAATTTCCATCAATTTTGCAAACAGCAATATCTCCTTTGCTGTATTCTTTTTGCAGGCGAAATGCCATCATCAAATCTCCGTCCTTTAGTGTCGGAAACATAGTTTGTCCCTTTACTTGCGTCAACAAAAAAACAAAGGTAAACAAAGACCATACAGCAAGTCCAAGAAAGAAAATTCTTAATAAAAGCTGTAAGCCTTCTATACGTGTACGTGCATCTTCCAAGCGTTTCTCTAAAATACTTGTGGGTGTTTCTATTTTTTTCTTTATTTCTTTAGCCCCTTTTCCCATATCTTATAGATCCTGCTTTCTACCTTCTTTTTTATAAATTTCCAAGATAGCATCATAGCGATTTTTCTGCGCCTCTAAAGCCTTGGCATAAAGGCCATCCAATTCTAACATTTTTTTCCAGACAGTCCGCTCATCTACACCGCCAAATAATTTTTTCTGAAGCTTTAACTTTTTTAACCAATCTATAATTTCAGCTCTTTCCTCAGGCATGGACATATCTATCTTTTTTTCTGTTTCTTTACCTTTCATCTTCTACCCTCCGGCTAAAACACTTATTCTATAAACGTTTTAAGACTAGCATTTAAAAAAGGTAGAGTCAAGTCTATTAATAGTTTAAAAAGACCATTCCCATGATAATTGTGAATAAAAATGCGAAGCTTATCACCCAATCATACCAATATACTTTGGGCACCATATAGTAAGTCCTGTCTTTATTTTCACAGAATCCTTTAGATTCCATCGCCATTGCCACAGCCTCTGACCAATGAATACTATTTACCAACATGGTAAACAAAACTCTTCTCGAGCAAAATCCCGCTCTTATATTCCTTACCCTATAAGCTAAACGCACATTGTCATATTCTTTTACCATGCCCGGCATAAGGTGAAAGGCAGCCAAAATACCATAAGCAAATTTTTGCGGCATCTTACACTGGTGCATTAAACTTTTTACAAAATCCTCCCCCTTTGTAGTAAGAGCAAATAAAATCCCCATCCCGGCATAAGAGAGCAATCTGCTGGAAAGCTGAATCGCTGTATAAAGATTTTGACTCATAGCAGCTCTTACCGTAAAGGGAATCGAAGAAATTTTATTCAAATCACCCTCTAAAAGGCTACCTCCCCTTGCATAATAAAGCCCCATAACGAAAAGTCCCAAAGCCGCCACAAAGGCGGGAATCAAAAGTTTCACAAAATTTTTAAACGAAGCTTCCGAAAAAAACAAAAGCAAAAAAATACACGCAAAAAAAATTGCCAACTGCAAGCTTACCAGATATTGAAAAGACAGTAAAAGGACACTAAGCAAAATAGTTGCTGCCTTAACAGAAGGATTCCATTTTTCTATTTTCATAACAAGTCATCCTCTACTTCCACTAAAGTTTTTTCTTCCAAGCGATAAATTCTATCTGCAAAAGCCCATGCCAAATCTTCATCGTGGGTAATAAATATTAAAGTAATTTCTTCTTTCTCTACCTTTTCCTGTAATTTTTCCATAATAGCATAGGCTGATTTTTGATCCTGTCCATAGGTAGGCTCATCCAAAAGAAGCAGGCTTTGCCCCCCCAATAAGACTGACAAAACCGCCAATCGCCTTTGTTGCCCCTGACTTAGCATATAAGGGGAATATCTATGATATTTCTCTAAGCCGAAATCTTTTAAAGATTCCATAGCCATCTGCTCCTGTTTTTCTTTTTCCAAGGTTTTCCCCCACACAAACAGGCTGTCTAAAACCTCCCCCTTAACATTTTGACTGATAAATTGGTTTGCCGGATTTTGAAAAACAATTCCCGTCTTTTTATAGAGACTTTTCTTTTTCACAAAAGACAAATCTTCTCCCTCAAAAAAAAGCTTTCCCTCGTAGGGGTGTTCTTTTAAAAGAGCCTTTAAAAAAGTTGTCTTGCCACTTCCACTCTCTCCCAAAATTGCCGTCATTTGTCCCTTATAAAAGCATCCTGTAAACTTCTCTAAAAGAAAATCTCCTTCTTTTTTCCTTTTCCAAAAATAAGATTTCTTTTGCACTTTCTTTCTCACAGAAAAATCAAAAAACTCTAAAAGCTTATCCTTTCCTTCTAAAATTTTAGACTTTCTTTCTTGCTTTCGCGGAAAAAATAAGCCTTCTTCTTCAAAAAGTTCCTTAAAAGAATCTATGTTTTCCTTGCAGATTCCTCTACACTTTACTTTTGCCCCCTTAGTAAGAAGAATAATTTCATCCGCCAGAGGAAGCCACAAGTCTGCCTTGTGGTCAATGACAACAATGGTCTTTCCACTCTTTTTCAAATTTTCTAAATCTTGTAAAAGTTCCTTAGAGGATTGACTGTCCAAATTAGCAAAGGGCTCATCCAAAAAAAGGCAAGCACTGTCCATAAGCACTAAACAGGCAAGCGCAGCCCTTTGCTTTTCTCCTCCGGATAAAGTCTCCAATGGTCGTTCTAAAAGATGAGACAGCCCCATTTTCCGGGCTGTCTTTTCTATACGCTCATCCATTACCTCAGGAGCTACTTGCATATTTTCCATACAAAAATAAAATTCTTGCCTTAGGTTTTCCATACAAAATTGTAAATTTGGATTTTGAAACATTAAGGACAGGTACTTTGCTCTCTCTTTTGGAGACAAATCTTTTAAATCTTTTCCAAAAAGGAAAATTTTTCCACCTAATAAATAGCCTCCATTTTCCGGATAAAGCCCCGATGCTACAGCTGCCAAAGAGCTCTTTCCGCATCCGCTTCCTCCCATAATGACAGTAAGCGTTCCCTTTTTTATATTGAGATTTACCTCATCCAAAATTTTTCTTTTTCCGTCTTTTAAATAACGAAAACTTACATTTTCCAGACTTAATGCATCTGTTATATCCATCTCTTATTCATCCTCAAGATTGAAATTTGTATTTTCCGCCAAAGCATATCCCCTTAAAAGCCCTGCTTTTGCCAAACCGTCTCCCAAAAACGGTGTTAAAATTCCATCAAAAATAATAGCGCTAATCAGACGCACAAACAGCATCAATATGAGAACAGGAGCAGCAATCTTATTATATCCGCTGACAAAAAAGTTATAGATTAAAGTTACAACAGAACAAACAATCGCTGCCATAACCATTGTTTGTCTATCATACTTTTTATATTTTTTCATGGCAAAAATCGCCTCAAAAGCACCACCTTGTACGATTCCGGACAAAATTACAATAGGACCAAAAAAGTTTCCCATCAAACATTCCAAAACTGCTGCCATGACCTCTGTAATCACTGCCGCTCCCGGTTTTCTAAGAACATAAGATGCAAATGGTGCCGCCATAAAAAAGATTCCGTAGAACGGCTCATAAGCTACATGACCAAGTCCTAATGGTGTAAGAATACCAAACAAAAAGCCTCCTGCATAAACACACCCTAAATAAATAATCCCAAATAAAACACTGCTTATTGCAACTAACAAAACATCCTTTAATTTCCAGCTACTTGTATTCATTTTTATTCCTCCTTTGTTGGACTGTTACAGTTCATAGTAAAATGTAAAATATAGTGGTGAACACTTTGGCTATCCTCCATAAGCTGACAAACTTCCTGTAAATAAGAAAAAACCTCTCTGACATCTCCTTCGATTCGTGTTGCATAGTGAATCGTTGTTGGTTTTAGCCCCCTATCCTCTGCCATATACCAAACCTTGGCTATTTCATCTATATAGTCTGCATCCCCCATGGGATAAAGAGCCAGCTTACAGCGAACAAAAAAGCGCTTATCTTTTATCTGCTCCTGATTCGGAGCTTCTCCACTTTGATTTAGGACATTATCTCCTGAGCTATCTCCCGGACATCCTCTTGAAAACTGTCCCTCCAAAGCCATGTGAACCCCCTCTTTGTAAGCATTGATAAACAAGGCTTCTACAGCATCTACCACATAGGGTAATTTCCCCCTATAAACAGTAGATAAAGAATCTGTTTCACTCCAGACAGCCTTGGTATCCGTTTTTTCCAAGGCTGTCAGAATAATCGAAACATAATCATCTGTCATAGGATAAAGGGTGAATCTACAGCCTGAAATAGGCAAATTTGTGCCTCTTCCTTCCCATGGCAAATCCTTTCCCAATCCGCATCCATTTTCCAGATTTTCCATAACATTCTCCTTTTCTTTTTTTACAGATAGAAGATGATTGACAATTAAGCATAAAAAAAGATGTCTTCCCTCTATAAGAAAACATCTTTGATAATCTCTCGTTTTTAAGACTATTAGACTTGCTTCCCTACGCTGGCATCATCCAGATCAGGTTATAAGGGTCAGATTACTATCTTCTCAGCTTTATGGCTCCCCTAGAATTCTAATCACTCTATTCTGTTATTTTTTATGCTATCATTTTTAACAAGGTCTAGCAAGCCTTTTTCTTTATCTTCTATAAAAAATAAAATCGCTGGAATCATAAAATTCCAACGATTTTATTAAACTATTCTTACTTATCTTCTTTTTCTTCTATTCCTTGAATTTCTTTTTTCCTTAGAATCACAAGGATAATAGCCAGACAAGCAAACAATGCAACAAGTACATAAACAAGAATTTGTGTATTATCTCCTGTTTTTGGAGTTACTTTTTTAGATTTTACAGAAGGCTTCTTTCCATATATAACTCCTCATCTTATTTTTTTATAATTCCTTCTAATATTTCAACACATTTATCCGGACCGATAAGACCTGTATCCAGACAAATATGATAATTTTTATAGTCCCCCATAGTCGTTTTGGAATACTGTTTGTAATAGGTTTCCCTCATGGTATCTCTCTTTGCCACAACTTTTTTGGGATCCAAGCCTTCATTTTCCGCAAGTTCCGATGCACGCTTGATACGCACCTCTTTATCTGCATACAAAAAGACATGAAGAGCCGGAATTTTCGCCTCTCTTAAAATAGCATCCGCACAACGCCCTACAATAATGCAAGGAGATTTGGCAAGCTCTAAAACCACCTCTTTTTCTGCTTTAAAAATCTGATCGTGAGAACTGTTATAGACCACTGCATTATTTAAAATAGAATTCATCAATTTACTTGCCGGACTTAAATCCTCCCCGGAACGCTCCACCTCTTCTAAAGAGTAACCGCTCTTTTTTACAGTTTCTCTCACAAAATCCTTATCATAGTAAGGAATCTCCAACTTTTTTGATAAAGCTGCCGCAACAGTTCTTCCATAAGCACCGTACTGTCGTCCTATAGTAATTACCGGAAATCTTAATTGCTCAGACATAGTCTTTTCCTCCCTAAGCCACTGCTTTTTTCTCTTTTTTACCTATAATATATAAGAAAGCCAAACTTCCAAGTACAATCGCAAGCCCCACAAGATCTGTCAAAAGTCCCGGATAAATCAGCATCAAGCCTCCTGCTGCAATCAGGATACGAAGCGCCATATGCATCTTAGCAAAACAATAACCTTCCAAGGCCGCAGACACACCGAAAATTCCAATTAAAGAAGTAATGGCAATCTGTACTACCTGTAGGGCCGTTGTATCAATCAAAAGCATTGCAGGACTGTAACAGAAAATATAAGGAACAATAAATACTGCAATAGCAAGTTTTGACGCATTAATAGCCGTTTTCATAGGATTACTCTTAGCAATCGCAGACCCCGCATAAGCTGCCAGGGCTACCGGCGGTGTAATATCTGCAACAATACCAAAGTAAAACACAAAGAAGTGAGCTGCCACTACAGGCACTCCCATACGAATAAGGATAGGAGCTGTTGTCGCTGCCATGATACAATAGTTCGCTGTTGTAGGAACTCCCATTCCCAAAACGATGCAACAAAGCATAGTCAAAACCAAGGCAATAATCAAACGGTCGCCCGCTACACCTACAATGGCATTAATCAAATCATTTGCAAGACCGGTCATAGTAATAGTTCCCGAAATAATTCCTGCCACACCGCAAGCTGCAGCTACTGTAATGGTACTCTTTCCACCGGCAACTAAAGCATCCATAAACTTAGCCGGTGTAATTCTGTTTTCCTTATCAAAAAGACTGACAACAATAGAAAGAACAATCGCCAAAGATGCCGCTCTTTGCATAGTCATATAGTTTCCTGATACCCAGACAACCAGCATAACCAAAGGAAGAAGCAAATAAATCTTTCTGATTAAAAGACTGAATTTCGGTAAACTTTCTTTGGGAATACCGTGCAAATCCAGTTTTTTTGCTTCTAAATGTACCGAAATAAAAATTCCCGCAAAATAAAGAACTGCCGGCAAAATTGCCCTTCCAATAATGCTTGAATAAGGAACACCTACGAAATCTGCCATCAAAAAGGCTGCCGCTCCCATAATAGGCGGCATAATCTGCCCTCCGGTCGACGCTGCGGCTTCTACAGCTCCGGCAAACTCCGGCTTGTATCCGGTCTTTTTCATCATAGGAATGGTGACAGAACCTGTCGTTACTGTATTTCCTACAGAAGACCCCGATACCATACCGCAAAGTGCAGAGGAAATAACAGCTACTTTTGCCGGACCTCCGGCAAATCTTCCCGCCGCACTGTTTGCCAAATCAATAAAGAAATTGGAAATACCGGTTCTTTCAAGGAAAGCTCCAAAAATAATGAATACTACTATATATTTGGAACTTACGTTAATCGGTGTGGAAAAAATTCCCTCTTTTGTATAGAAAAGATTCCTTACCAGGTATCGTACTTTTCCAAAAAACTCCGGATTGGTAAGTCCGTAAACCAATGCATAAACAATAAAAAATCCCGCTACAATTAAAATTGGAATTCCCACACAACGACGGGTAATCTCGATTAGGGCAATAATTCCCACAATACCGATAATAATCTGATACCAGTCAAAACGTGTTCCCTGATTAATGATTTGGTTTGCATTAAAGGTAAAGTAAAAGAAAGCTCCGCTCCCCAAAATCATAAAAATGATATCGTAAAGAGGCATATAATTTTCTTTTTGTGTTCCTTTTTTAGCCGGATAAATTAAAAATCCCATCAAAATAATCAGACCCAAAAAGGAAGTTAAACGAATTTCTTCTAAAAATGTAGCAAATAAAGTTACATAAATACAAAATAAGGAAAAAGCTGCCAAAATGCAGTTAATAGCCACTTTATATTTTCCTGTCCATATACGGGTATTGGACTCCCTGTCATACTTTCTCATGACTGCATCAATATCTTCATGTACAAGATTATCTGTTTGATTTGTCTGACTCATCGGCACCCCTCCTATTCTTGACTTTTCACGGTAATTCCGTGTTCTTCATAATATTTTGCCGCCCCCTCATGGAAAGGCACTGTCGTAACACTGGTTGCATTTTCCAAAGTAAGCTCCGCTCCCTTGGCATTTTCCTTAGTAATCTCATCCGCATGGTCAAAAAGAGCTGCCGTGATATTGTACACCGTTTCTTTATCCGCCTTTGCTGATACAATCACTGTTGCCTGTACGGTAATCGTCTCAATATCTTCTTTTTGGTCGGGATAGGTATTCGCCGGAATTTTATAAACTGAATAATAAGGACACGCCTTTAAAATATTTTCTCTCAGCTCGCCATCAATATTTACAAAGTAGACCCCATTGGTAGTCGCAAGTTCTGTAATCGCTGTTGTCGGAGCACCCGCCACGATAAATGCCGCATCAATCTTTCCATCCTTTAAGGACTCTTTAGAATCTTCAAAAGACTGGTACTGGGGTTTTATATCTTTAAGAGTAATTCCTGCACCTTCCAAAACATCAAGGGCATTAAAATACACTCCGGAACCCGCCTGACCGATAGATACGCTCTTTCCTCTTAAATCTTCTACCGAATCAATTGTTTCATCCATAGTAATCAACTGAACAGTTTCTGCATATAAAGCCCCCAAAACTCTAAAGTCTTTTGTTCCTCCATCCTTTTCAAAAGCTCTGGTTCCTTCCCAGCCATAAGTCATAACATCCGACTGAGTAAAGCCTAGCTGAAAGTCTCCATCTTGAATACTTTGAATATTGACCTTAGAACCTCCCGTAGAAACGGCAGTCACTCGAACATCCGCATAATTTTTCATGTACTGTGCCAAAACACCGCCATAAGAATAATACGTTCCCGCTGTTCCACCTGTTCCAAACATCATTCTTTTTGCCCGCCGGAGCACCCTACCAGGGAAATTGCTAAAAGCAACACAAAAAGAAGACCTATCCTCTTAAATTTTCTTTTCTTCACATCTCTTCCTCCATCATATTTTTTATTTTCCTATGCAATAGGTAAATTTCTTATTTTACAGTTATCCTATAATATTACTTGGTTTCTACTCTCTTGCCAAGTATTTTTAGCACTCTTTTTAAGATTTTCGAAAGCTTTTTTTAATAGAATTATCATATATTTCTTTTAAATTTCATCTATTATCACTCTTTTTTCAAATGCATCATTTCTTTTGGAATATGACAATATCCTGTCGGATTTTTATCCAAATATTTCTGATGATACTCCTCTGCCGTCGAGAAATTATCAATCGGTAAAACCTCCACTGCCAAAGGTCTTTTTAATTTATCCTCAATAGATTCATAGACCGGCAAAATTTCCTTTAACTGCTCCTCTTCTACATAATAAATACCTGTTCTGTACTGGTGTCCGAAGTCTCCACCCTGGTGATCTTTGGCAAGAGGGTCAATCACCTTAAAATAAAACTCAAGAATCTCCGTCAAAGAAATTTTTTCTTTATCGTAGACTACTTTTACAGCCTCTGCATGACCGGTATTTTGTGTGCAAACCTCCTCATAGCTAGGCGATAAGACTTCGCCGTTGGCATATCCTACCTGCGTTTCCCAAATCCCCGAAAACTGGTCTAAGAACTTTTGGACACCCCAAAAACAACCGCCTGCCAGATAAATAATCGATTTCCCATCCTCCCTTTTTTCTTTTCCCGGCCATATCTGATTTTGTAGTTTCCCATAGCCCTCTTTTGCCAAATCTTCGTATGGAATACTCCTTAACTTTTCTTTACTCTTCATAGGATCTTCCCTCCTCTTTCATGATTGCCTCTTAAAATTTTATAGTAAAAAATTCTGCCTATGGCTTAAATTATACCATAGGCAGAATTTAGAAAGATAGAAGATAAATCTCCTATTTTTATTTTATCTTAAAACGACAGAAACTCTCCCCTATTTCTGCCCCATACCAACCTTTTTCCAGACACATACATGCTTGCTTTTCATCATAATACATCAACTCTTGCAAAGAAAGGCTAATCTTAATTTGATATTCTTCTCCGGGAGCCAAACAAAATCTACAAAATCCTTTCAGCAAACGCTTCTCTCGATCCACACAATTACCCGGCGGATAGATAAAAAGCAAAGCACTCTGACTTGAGAACATATCTCCTATATTTTTTACTGTCACACTTATCTTAAGCATAGTTTCTGTTTGCTTACATAATATATCTGTATAAGAAAATTCTGTATAGCTTAAGCCATGACCAAAATCATATCTCGGCTCTATCCCTTTTTTATCAAAATAGCGATAACCCTGGTATCTTTGATAATGCTGGACATTTGCAGCCCAATCAATAGGTACTAAATCCTCTTCTTTTTTTGGAATAGAAAAGGGCAGACGTCCGCTTGGACTAATTTTTCCAAACAAAATCTCTCCAAGGGCTCTCCCTCCCTCCATACCGGGATAAAACTGCATCAAAATAGCTCCCACCTTTTCAAGTACATCCTCAACAATAATAGCACTTCCTCCGGTCAAGACTAAAATGGCATCCTTCCTTATTTCACTTACGGCTTCAATCATCTCTACCTGCTTTTTAGGTAGAGAAATTCCCTCAATCCTATCGCCCCCATGCATATGCTCCGCCGTAGAAGAATCATCCGCTTTAATATGTTCCCCTTCATCCAGATAAGAGTTTCCGGCAATAATAATCACCGCATCCGCCTCTCTTGCCAGCCGCTTACAATGAGCTTTACTCTCTCCCGAGTAAATCACCAGTTGTGCACCTGAAAGTTGTTGCCAAATCCCTCTCTCACTATGTATCACGTAAGGTGGATAGGTTCTGCTTGAACCATGATCGCCTAAATTGTCTTCTTCTGCCAATGCCCCCAACAAAACAATCGTCTTTCCCTTTCCTTTACAAGTTAAGGGTAAAATTTTATTTTTATTTTCAAGAAGTGTAATACCTTCTCTGGCACACTCAAGAGCCAACTCTATGTGTTCCTTAAAATCTCTTTTTTTATTTAATTTCTTTTCCTTTCTCACTCGGAGAATATAATCACCATGGGCTAACATAGTCCTAACAATTCGCAAGGCAGCTTCTTTTATATCATCCAGCCCTACCGCTCCCTCATTAACCGCTTTTTTAAGCGCCTCTCCGTAATACAAAGTATGAGGCATTTCAATATCAACCCCTGCCCTTGCCGATTTTACGGTATCTTTGATTCCCCATGTAAAATCGCTAATGACAAAGCCATCAAAACCCCACTGCTTTCTAAGAACTTCTTGTATTAGATAGTCATTTTCTCCGCACATTTTTCCCAAATAACTATTATAAGCCGTCATAACAGCTCCTGCTCCTGCCAAAATACACTTTTTAAAATGGGGCAAAAAAACCTCTTGTTCCGTCCTTTTATCACAGGAAATATTGACTGACAAACGATTATTTTCCATAGAATTGAAAGCAAAATGCTTTATACAAGCGATAACCCCAAGACTTTGTATACCTCTTACCAGGCAAGCCCCCATCTCCCCTATTAAAAATGTATCTTCTCCATAAGATTCCTGACTTCTGCCCCATCCCGGATGATAGGGTAAATTCAAGCAAATTCCACCGAAAAAATTTCCACCTGCACACAAAACTTCTGTTGCCATGGCACGACCTATTTTTTCTTCTAATTCCCTATCAAAAGTCGCTCCACGCAACGAAACTACCGGAAATCCTGTATAGACCCCTTTCTCACATACAACACCCCTAGAGCCATCCACAAAAAGAACCGGCATAATATTATATTTTGCAAGACCGCCTGCCCAGTATGGTTTTTCATTATAATGTGTTTTTTTCTTGTTTAAAATCTGGCTTCTGATTTCTTCTTTGGTAAGGTGCCCACTCATCAACGCTATTTTTTCATCTAAACTTAATTTATCCACAATCTCTTGCGCCATTTTTTGATAAGTTTGTCTGTACTCTTTCCAGTTTTCTATCGGCAATACCATTTTTCTTCCCAATCCTCTACTACTGTTTTTAGCATAGCCATAACTTTTGGTGTCTCATAATCTAAGTATCCCTTTAAAATATCTCTTCCATCAAATTCATAGACAGATTCTCTATATTCCTTGGGCGTAAGGCCTGTAGACTTCTTGAAATTTCTATAAAAAGTATTTTCAGAAGAATATCCACAAATATCCATGATATAAGCAATGCTCTTACCTGAATATCTTAATAAATTTTTAGCCTTTTCCACTCTTATATTGTCCAAGAGCTCTTTTGCCGAAATCGAAAGCATTGCATCTATCGTCCTATCAAGAGTCTTTCGACTCATACCTTTTTTCAAGCATACTTCCTGCAAAATTTCCGGATTCATTAGATTTTTTTCCAAATAACTGATTACCTCAATCACTACATTTTGTTGCTCTATCCCCGCCCTGTTTTTCATCCGTATATCATAGAGAGAAAACTCCAATAAGTCTGCAATTAAAGAAAACACTTGAGAACGGACTCTAAACATGGAAGCCTTTGCATTTCTCATATTTTCATATGTTATTTTTGCTAAATGGTAGTAAAAATAATCTAATCCACATTTTGGCAGCTCTTCCTGCTTCGAATCCAGATAAAAATGAAGACACCGCTCCTCCTGCCTGTCCAATGCAAAAAAAGACTCCGGCACTTGAACAATCATACAAATACATTCATCTGAAGTTTTTTGAAAGGAATGAAGTTCCCTTGCATTAATAAGACATAAATCTCCTTTAGAAAAACTCTTTTCCTCTCCCTGTATGCACAAAACCATACTGCCTGACAATATTCCTATCATTTCGTATTCATTATGCCAATGCCAGGTTACACTTTCCAGTGAAATCACGAAAGCATTTACGGGAAAATCACTGTCATTTATGTTCGTTTCATAAGTAGAATACTGCACTTCATCCCTCCCTTTTCTTCATTATAACGCATAAAAGCACTTAAAAAACAAGTGCTTTTATAAAATTCCTCTATTCAATTAAACTACTCTATTCCTTTGCCATTTTTTTCTTTTCCAATCCCGCTTTAATCTGAGGATAGATTTTATCTAAGTTACAGAAAAATAAAGCAATCAAGCCCAATACAATTAAAACAGCCGGAACCACCGTGTAAACTGTTTTTATACCAGCTAATGTCTCAACTGTCTGTACATCCAATCCACCATCATAAGCTGCCCAGGCAAGTCCCCAACCTGTAATAGCTGAACCAAGTCCCGCTCCCACTTTCATACCAAAGGAGGTCGCTGAATTTGTCAAGCCGTCCAATCGTACCCCGGTCTTCCACTCACCATAGTCAATCACATCTGCTACCATAGCAAAAAGTCCCGCATTGTGAGGAATTCCTCCGATACCTATAAGAACCAGACCTAAAGCTGCTGTAGAAAAGCCGGTCGGTGCCAGAGCAATAATTAGTACTCCTATAAGTTCAATTACATAACCAATCATCATGCTTTTCCACTTTCCAAGGAACTTATTAATATAAGGGTATACCAGATTTCCAATCATTTTTGGAAGAATAAAACAAAGTGTTAACGTTCCCATTAAGGCTACATTTCCAAGTACATTTCTTGCAAAATATATTCTAAGACCGTTATTTACACCTAAAATCGTATAATTCAAAATAAAAACAATCGTTAATAGCCAAAAATATCTGTTTTTGAAAAGATAAGCAAAGGACTTTGCAACACTTATTTTATCCTCTCGTTTTACTTCTTTGTTGATGTTTTGCTCAATATTCGTCCTTTCTTTCGTTCCAAAAAAAGTAATCAACAAAAGAATTGAAGCGATACTACCAAAAATCACCGACATTCCTGTCCAGCCAAATTTAGCAACAAACTTACTACAATTATAGTTAATAAATAAAACCGTTGCCATGGTCAGGAAAAAACGAATAGAACTCATAGTCACACGGTCTTTGGGCTCCGGCGCCTCCAATGCAAGCAAAGTGTTGTAAGATAAGTTACATGCCGTATAGACAACCGCTGCCATCAAAACATATGTTACACAGGCAAAGACCAGTTTTCCTGTATAGCCTAGCGACTGAGGGATACTAAACATAATTACCAATCCCAAACCCATGGGAATCGCCGAATATAAAATCCATGGTCTTGCCTTGCCCCACTTTGTATGAGTTCGGTCAATAATACTGCCCATAATCAAATCAGAAATACCATCTAAAAGACGGCTTAGCAACATAATGGTTCCAATTGTTGCCGCTGCCAAGCCAACACTGTCTGTGTAATACAAGGTAAGATAAGAGCCTATGGTTGTCCATACTAGGTTACATCCGGCATCACCAACTGCAAAGGAAAGAATTTCTTTCCATGAAGGTTTTTTATTATTCATTGTTTTTTCCTCTCTTTTAATTTTTATGAATGTTTTAAGCTTAATGTTAGAAAATCCATTTTTCCTTTTCCGTGATATACAAAATACAACTCCTGTTCTTCTTTAGCAAAAGAAATATTTTCTCTACATAATTTCCATGAATTTGTTTGATTGAGTTTTATGGTTTTAATCGCAGGTCCTTGTATTTTTGTCCTGATTTCCAATTCCCCAAAATCACTTGCTCTATAGGTGATTCCTATTTGATTAGTCTCTTCAAGCCTAATATATTTATAGCCTATCAATGTGCCCTCTTTAATATTGGTAATATATCTCTCTTCTTTTACAGAAGTCATATAAGGAAAATCAATTTCTGAATTTTGTCTTCCTATAGAAGAGAGTGCACCCATATGCCCGTTACTTAAATTACAGCAATAGACTGCCGGATACTCCTCATCCCCTGAAAGCAAGCCGGGATTCATACCGCTTGAAGTGATTGTCACTTGCTCTATGTGTCCATCTTCATCAAAAAACACCTTTTCTGCACATGCCTGACGATTGCATTGATTGATATAGGTATGGCGGTGGTAAAAAATATACCATTGATTCTTTACACATACCAAGCCTCCATGATTATTACCTACACTCATCAACTTATCTTCTTCTCTTCTCCCTCTATATCCTACGTCTCCATTACTTACTATAACTCCGCCATAAACAAATCCTTTTTGAGGATTATCACTAACAGCGTAGCATAACTGGTGTGTATTTACAGAGGAATAAATCAAGTAAAATTTTTGTCCTATTTTCCTTATTGAAGGGCCTTCAAAATACTCATTCCCCTCAAATGTTGTTCCTTTACCGTAACGCAAACTGGGAAGAACCACCTCCGGTCCCTCTAAGACTGTCAGCATATCCTCTGCCAGCCTAAGTACACTACACCCTTTTAAATCCTCATTTTGATAACGAGGGATATGAATCATACAGGGAGCAAATCCAAAATATAAAAAATTTCCCTCTAAGCAAGAGATCACCGACGGATCATAGGGTTGGTTTTCTGTCATTATTCGTCCATCCTGATATTTTACTCTTCCGTAAAATTGATAGCTACCCGCCGGACTGTCACAAACTGCAACATGAATGGCATCCTTAAACTTTATACAATAGAAAAGATAGTATCTTCCATCCGGCCCCTGTATCACATCCGGTGCATAAAGCGGAGCTTGCTCTTTATTAAAGGGGTCTTGCTCCTTTTTATAAATAACCCCTTCATATCGCCAATCTGACAAATCTTCTATGGGTGCAGACCATGCAACATAATCCAATTCACAAAACTCATTTCCGTTTTCCAAATCATGACTTCCAAAAATGTACAAGCGATTATCAAAAACTCGCGGCTCACCATCCGGTATATGCTCATATAAAGGCAAATAGGGATTATGGCACTGCTTTTTCATTCACTTCCTCCTCTCTCCATAAACATTAGGTGTTTTCTGTGAAATTCATAAAAAAATTATAGCATTATCCTACAATTTTCATTCTCAATTTAAGAATAATTCACTTCCATTTTAAGACAAATTCTATAGATACTTTTATTCGGAGGGCATTTCAAAGGACACAATCTCCCCTACTTTTTAATTTCTATATATCAAATAGAGGATGAAAAAATAAATTGTCATTTTTTCATCCTCTATTTGCACTCTTCTATCAGCCGACTCTTCGGCTACTTCCATCCCTATAATCAATTCCCACGCCCGGCTGTACATTGTAACAAAAGACATTAAAACAAATGCCCTGACCACCATCCTCCACCGACAAGGCTTCTATCAAAACACCTTTGGCAAGAAGATTATTCCCTTCAAATATGGGTCTTACCCTATACATCACATGATTATTACTCTCCCTAATATAGTCTGCCACTTGATTTTCAAAAGGTAGCATCCCTTCCACATTCATGTATCTTGTTCCGGTAATTAAATTTCTTTCATTTGCATTTTCTCCGCTTAACTGGAAACCAATCAAATGGCTGCGATTATACAAGTAGTTTTGATCAATAAAAGCATATCTTTTTGACTTCCACCCTGTAGGCTCTATGGAAGATATACTTTCCCTCTCCCCGGTTGGCATCAAATCATAGCCAAGACAGGCAATCGCACCCCTACACCTGCCATACTTATCCAGTCGCCAATAGTCTTCAAAAGATTTTTTCTTAATCTCTTCCTCCTTAAAATAAGGAATATTATGATTGACAATACTATAAGCATTACCCTTGTATTCCTCTATGGCAAAATTAGCAGGAAGTGCGACCTTATCTTTATAATAGACATTGTCCGCAAAAGAAATAATTGCCCAAAACAGTAGGAGAATCACTCCCAAAAGAGCCTGTTTTCCTTTTTTATTTTTTCTATATCGATATCTATATCCCATTACATTTTATTTCGTTAGTTTTTTGCTAACTTTACTCCTATCTTTATTTGTAGATGATTTATTTGTAGTTATCTTTTCTTATCTTGTCAAGAATGTTATCAAAATATCCTATTTCTCTTACCTATCGAAA
>DATCYL010000034.1:0-3766 GCA_036570305.1 Lachnospiraceae bacterium | reverse complement strand
TAGGCATCTCCTAAAGTATAAGAAAGTGCTACCTGAGCATGACCCTTCTCCTTATTTGCCGCAGATACTGCTGTCTGTAAATTTCTTAAATCGTTTAAACAATCAAAAATACGAATAATATCAATACCGTTTGCAATAGATTTCTGTACAAAATACTCTACCACATCATCTGCGTAAGGACGATATCCTAAAATATTTTGTCCTCTAAAAAGCATCTGTAATTTTGTGTTTTTAAATCCTTCACGGAATTTTCTAAGTCTTTCCCATGGATCTTCTTTTAAGAATCTAAGAGAAGCATCAAAGGTAGCTCCTCCCCAACATTCAACAGAATGATAGCCTACTTTATCCATTTTTTGGATAATTGGTAACATCTGCTCTGTTGTCATTCTGGTAGCAATCAAAGACTGATGTGCATCACGCAAAATCGTCTCTGTAATTTTAATAGGCTTTTTTACAACTTCTGACATCGACATGTCCCTCCTTCTATATGAATATCACAGCAAATTTACACTCCAAATACAGCCATAAAAGCACCCGCCGCTACCGCAGTACCGATAACACCTGCCACATTAGGTCCCATTGCATGCATTAAGAGGAAATTCGTAGGATCTGCTTCCGCTCCTACCTTTTGTGATACACGAGCCGCCATAGGAACTGCAGAAACACCTGCCGAACCGATTAGCGGATTGATTTTTCCTCCTGATAATTTACACATAATTTTTCCAAAGATAACTCCTCCTGCAGTACCGATAGCAAATGCAATAAGTCCAAGTGCCACGATTTTTAAGGTATCTAATTTAATAAATGCCTCTGCACTTGTACTTGCACCTACGGATGTACCTAGCAAGATAACTACAATATACATAAGTGCATTAGAAGCTGTCTCTGTCAACTGTTTTACTACTCCACTCTCTCTAAAGAGGTTACCCAACATAAGCATACCAACCAATGGAGCTGTCGTAGGAAGAATCAAACAAACGATAATGGTAATAACAATCGGGAAAAGAATTTTCTCTAATTTGGATACAGGACGAAGCTGCTCCATTTTGATTTTTCTTTCTTTCTCGGTTGTCAATAATTTCATAATAGGTGGCTGAATAATAGGAACCAACGACATATAGGAATATGCCGCTACTGCAATTGGTCCCATTAAAGTGGTCTGTCCTAACTTACCTGCCAAGAAAATAGAGGTAGGACCGTCAGCTCCACCGATAATGGAGATTGCCGCTGCCGCTTTTCCATTGAATCCCATAAGAATTGCAAAAAAGTATGCGGAATAAATACCAAGCTGTGCTGCCGCTCCCAAGATAAAGCTCTTTGGATTTGCAATCAATGGACCAAAGTCAGTCATAGCACCTACTCCCATAAAGATAAGTGACGGTAAAATACTCCACTCATCAAGAACATAGAAATAGTGCAAAAGTCCACCAACACCATTTGATGCATCTTCCGGTCGCATCATAATATCCGGATAAATATTAACCAAAAGCATACCGAATGCGATAGGCACCAGCAGCAATGGTTCAAAACCTTTTCTAATTGCCAAATATAAGAATACACAGGCAACAGCAATCATTAGGTAATTTCCCCATGTAAGATTAAAAAATGCTGTCTGATGTATTAAGTTTGACAATGTTTCTGTTACTTGAGACATTGTTTTCCCTCCTGTGTGACTTTCCTTGTAAATTATGCGTTCATTGTTGCTAAAACATCTCCATTTTCAACTGTTGCACCTACTGTTACGTTGATGCTTACTACAGTTCCGTCTTCCGGAGCAACAACAGGAATCTCCATCTTCATAGCTTCAAGAACAATGATGGTATCCCCTGCTTTTACCGCCTGACCTACACTTGCAACAATCTTTTCTACCTTTCCGGGAACAGATGCTGCTACCTCGATAGAGCCACCACCTACAACAGGTGCCGCCGGAGCTGCTACTGCTTTAGGAGCTGCCTTTGGTGCCGCCGGAGCTGCTGCTACAGGCGCTGTTGTACTTGTTCCCTCTTCTACAGTTACACTGTATGCTGTACCATTTACTGTAATTGTATATGTTTTCATGTGAATTATCCTCCTAATTATCTCTCTGATTTTTTCCAATTACTGATTCGTCTAATAGAGCGAACTCTAAATCCATCTCCACTATTTCCTGCACCTGCTGCCATAATAGCCGCTGTAATTACCGCTACCAACTCTCCATCATCCGCAAGTTCTTCCTCAACAGGTAAAGTAACTATAGGTTCTGCTTTTGACGGCTCTACTATCTTTTTTTCTTTTTTTCTCTGACTGGGATCTAATAAGTTTACATGTTTAAATAAACTGATTAAAAATGTCAAAAGAAGCAAAATGATAAACACAGTTCCAACACCAATTACTGTGTTGATACCTGCCTGTCCCATTTTTTCGCCAAAGGTATATTCCGGATTTACTGCCAGTCCTAAAGGAGCACCTTTTTCATCAAAAGACAATACAATTTCTGCATCTCTTTTTTCAAAATCTCCCTTAACTGTTACTGTATAGCTTCCTTCATGGAAGGAAACTTCTGTCTCTTTAACACCTTCCAAATTTCCCAGCTCTTTTTCGCTATTTTCCCAGGCTTCTGCTACACTCACATTGAAAGCATCTCCCGACTCTTTAAGAGCCTTTAACTGCTCTGCTTTCATCTGACTCAATTGCTCTACTACCGCCGGTCCTGTCTGCTCAAGCTGTGCCATCATAGCATCATCACCTTTAGAGCTTTCCGCAAAAACCGGAAGAGCACTCATGCAAAGAACTGTAACAAGAGTCAGGAGCAAGCAAAAACTTTTTCTAACTGTCTGCTTCATATTTTCACCTCTTTTATACTGTTCCATGTTTCTTTACGGGACGTCCTTCTCTTTTAGTAAATAACATCTCAAAAGCACCGATGACATATTTTCTTGTGTCCTCTGCTTCAATAATGGTATCTACATACCCTCTCTTTGCAGCAGATGTAATATTAGACTGCAAAGCATCATATTCTGCTGCTTTTTCTTTTAAAAGGTCTGCATCCGCATCAGGATACATAATCTTTGCCGCCATCTTAGCATCCATCATACCTACCTTGGCATTTGGCCAAGCATATACCATATCCGCACCGATAGACTTGCTGTTCATTGCTACATAGGCACTTCCGAAAGCCTCTCCTACAATAACATTTACCTTAGGTACCGTTGCATTTGCAAAGGCATAAGTTAATTTTGCTACTGCTTTTGATAAAGCTTTTTCAGCACACTTTGTTGCCATAAAACCTTTTACATTGGTAAGTGTAAGAACAGGGATATTAAATGCATCACAAAATTCCACAAAATCTGCAGCTTTTTTTGCTCCGCGTGCTGATAAAGTTCCATCTAAAGTCTCTTTTACATTTCCACTTTCATCGCAGATCTCTCTTCTATTGGCAACAGCACCTACAGTAGTTCCGTTCAATTTAATAAATGCGGTAATCATATCTTTTCCGTAAGCTTCTTTTACTTCAAAGTAAGTATTATTATCGCTAATTAACGATAAGGCAATCGCTGTATCTTTAGCACAGTTTTCAAGTCCCTCACAGACACGATTTAAATCATCAGTGCACTCCTCAAAAGACATATCATCTTCATTGTTTGCAGGAAGCATTGTCACAAGTCCTCTAATATTGGCAAGAATATCTGACTCTGTTCCCACAAAATCAACGGTTCCCACTTCCTGACTTTGGAAACTTGCCAAAGATGTATCACATTTAGAAATCTCATTTCCTTCTAAAGCATTT
>DATCYL010000033.1:0-2325 GCA_036570305.1 Lachnospiraceae bacterium | reverse complement strand
TGGTCTCTGTAAATTAGGCTGATAAGCGATTAATTTTAGTAAATTGAGTATAACATAGGAAAAGTAAGTAAAAAAGAGAAAAGCTTTGAAAATTGTTAAAATGAAAAACAAGATAAAAAAACAAGTAAAAAATCATACAATGGTAATAGGAATTATAAGAAAAGAAACTGATAAAATACACAAAAAAAATCTTAATAAAAACAGAAGAATGTTGAAATTGTAGCAAAAAAGTGTTAAAATTAAAACAAGTTCAGCAGAAGTAACACACATAAGGAGGAAGTAAAAGTGAAAAAGATTGCAAAAAGAGCTTTGGCTGTTGGAATGACAGCTACAATGGCAGCCGGTATGCTGGCAGGATGCGGAGGGAGTAAAGATTCCTCAGCAAAAAAAGTAGAGCTGACAGAAGCCGGAACTTACCCGATTGTAAAAGAGGGTGGAAAGCTGGAATTGACCATGTTTACCATGAGTATGCCAAACGTGGAAGATTTCGCTACCAATGATTTTACAAAGTTTATGGAAGAAAAGACAGGAATCAAAATGAACTTTGTGACAGCGGGTAGAGATGATTGGGAGGATAAGTTAAACCTCTTATTCCAGTCAGGCGATTATCCCGATATGATTTTCGGAACACCGCCAAATCTTGCAAAATACGGTGTAAAAGAGCAAATCATCATTCCTTTGGATGACTATTTGACAGAGGAAAATGTTCCAAACTATTTAAAAGTTATGGAAAACTATGATTTAGGTGTAACCAAAGAAGCGGACGGAAAGATTTATTCTTTGGCAGAAATTAATGATTGCTACCACTGTACTTATGCAAGAAGAATGTGGGTAAATAAGTATTACTTAGACCAAATGGGTGTAGAAATTCCTAAGACTACAGAGGAATTTGCAGAAGTTTGTAAGAAATTTAAAGAGTTTAAACCAGAAGGTATTGCCGTTGCAGGTGCGCAAAAAGGCTGGTTTACTCGTATGCAGGATTGGTTGATGGGAGCTTACACCTTTATGCCTACATCATCTAATACTACAGATGTAAGAGATGGAGTGGTTCTTAATAAAGATACCTCAAAAGTAGAAGAAGTTTGTAATACAGATGCATATAAAGAAGGTCTTAAATTCATGAATCAGCTCTATAAAGACGGAGCAATTTATGATGGTGACTTTACACAGACATCAGAGCAGTTAAAGACTTTAGTAAATCAGGCGGATGAACCGGTACTTTTCTTTACTGCGGGTGTAAACTCTGATATTGTGGATCCTGAAAATAATAACGAATTGTATCGTCATTATGTACCTATGGCACCTATTGCAGGTCCGGACGGAACACAAATTGCTTGGACAATTGAAAATTCAGGAGTATCTGCTGGTGGTGTTTGTATCACAGATAAATGCAAAAATGTAGAAGCAGCACTTCGTTGGGTAGATTTCTTCTTTAGTGAGAACGGAGATTTATCTTCTCAGTTTGGTGCAGAAGAAGGAAAAGACTGGGCTTTAAATCCTGAAGGAAAAGTTGGATTAAATGGCGAACCGGCTCTTTATGAAGTGTTAAATGCATATTCACCGGATGCACAAAACCACGACTGGCAGGATGTTGGTATTCGTGTAGCACCGGCTACCTATAGACTAGGTCAGGCAGTAAATGCAGATGTAGATCCGTATGCTTCAGAAGGTTTAGAGAAATTACTTTATGATGCTTCTAAAAACTTATATGAGCCATACGGTAAAAATACAAATCTTGTTAACCTAAACACATTGAAACTGACAGATGAAGAAAGCACAAGCATTTCCACATCCGCAGTAGAAATTGAGAAGTTAATTGAAGAGACTTCTGTTGCATTTATCACAGGAACTAAGGACATTGATAAAGAATGGGATAGCTATAAAGATTCTTTAGAGAAGGCAGGATTGGCTGACTTATTAAAGGTATATCAAACAGCATATGACAGACAGAATAAAAAATAAAAATATCTAACGCAGGCAGAGAAAACTTATAAGTTATAGGTTTTATGTCAGTGATAGGGGAAAGAGGGGACTGTCCGCTAGATTTTAGAGGGCAGTCTTTTCTATGCAATCCCTTAGGTAAAAAGTCTATATATTTTATAAAAATCAGAGTTTTTTGGTGATAAAGGAGGCATTTTGTGAAAACGAACTTATCAAACAAATCGAAAGCAAATAAAATTAAATCATCAAACTGGCAGTTTTGGGCGATTATTGCCCTTCCGGTTATTTATGCTATTGTTTTTGCTTATATTCCCATGGGCGGTATTGTGATTGCATTTAAGGATTATAGTATCAGAAGAGGTATTTTTGGAAGTGATTGGGTAG
>DATCYL010000032.1:0-5225 GCA_036570305.1 Lachnospiraceae bacterium | reverse complement strand
AATTGCGGATACAGTATCAACAGCCACACCTCTGGCAGCTCTAAAGGCGGGGGAGAGTGTTGGTTTACTACCCATGTTCCTGGGAAATACAAAGGGAACTATAGGAGAGACCTCCGCATTGGCTCTTTTATGTGGAGCTGTGATACTTTTGATTTTTAAGATTATTGATTTAAAAATACCCTTGGCTTATATAGGCAGTTTTGCACTCTTTATTCTTGTTTTTGGTGGAAGAGGATTTGACTTTGTATATCTGGCAAAACATTTATGCGGAGGTGGTCTTATGCTTGGAGCCTGGTTTATGGCAACAGATTATGCGACCAAGCCTATCACAGAAATGGGACAGATTGTCTATGGAATTGTTCTTGGAGTATTAACCGGAATATTTAGAATCTATGGAGGTTCTGCCGAGGGAGTTTCCTATGCAATTATTTTTAGTAATCTACTGGTACCTTTAATTGAGAAGGTAACTTTTCCTAAAGCCTTTGGAAGAGGAGGTAAAAGAGCATGAAAACAATTATAAAAGATACTCTTATTTTGACTGCAATTACCTTAATTGCCGGAGCACTCCTAGGTCTTGTATATGAAGTGACAAAGACACCGATTGCCAAGCAAAAGGCAAGGGCTAAGGAAGAAGCCTATATGGAAGTTTTTAAAGAAGCAGACCATTTTGATACTCTTTCTTTTGACGAGGAAGAAATGGACGCCTATCTTGTCGAAGCAGGATATCCGGGACAGAGTGTGAATGAAATTATGGAAGCAAAATCTATAGACGGGAAAAGTCTTGGCTATGCATACACGGTAACAAGCAGTGAGGGTTACGGAGGAGATATTATTTTTTCTTTGGGCATTACAAATGAAGGAAAACTAAATGGTATTTCTATACTAACCATTTCTGAAACTGCGGGACTTGGAATGAAGGCAAATACACCGGAATTTAAAGATAAATTTAAAGATAAAACAGTATCAGAATTTACAGTGATAAAGGGTAAGGCGACTAAAGAAGAAGACATTGATGCCTTAAGTGGGGCAACGATTACTTCAAAAGCTATGGTGGCAGGGGTAAATGCCGGATTAAAAGCATTTGAACATACAAAAGGAGGGATGTAATCATGTTAAGAGAAAACTCACCTTTAGAGCGTATCAGCAACGGACTTTTTAAGGAAAATCCAACCTTTTGCCTTTTGCTTGGAATGTGTCCGACTTTGGCAGTGACTACCTCGGCAGTCAATGGATTGGGAATGGGACTTACAACGGCAGTGATATTGACTATGTCAAATCTTTTAATTTCCGCTTTAAGAAAAATAATTCCTGATAAGGTAAGAGTTCCTGCCTATATTGTCATTGTAGCTTCCTTCGTTACTATTGTTCAGTTTTTGTTAGAAGGATATTTACCGTTTTTATATGAATCTTTGGGACTTTATATTCCGTTGATTGTAGTAAACTGTATTATTTTGGGAAGAGCGGAATCCTATGCTTCTAAAAATCCTGTCCTTGCCTCTACTTTTGACGGTATTGGTATGGGTATGGGATTTACTATGGCACTTACAATGATTGGGGCAATCCGAGAATTTTTAGGAGCCGGAGCTATATTTGGGATTTCTTTGATGCCTAAATCTTACGAACCTTTTACTATTTTTATTTTGGCTCCGGGAGCCTTTTTCGTATTAGCTGCCCTGGTAGCGATTATGAATAAGTTAAAAATTGGTGCCGGAAAGATAAAAGAGAATGGAAAAGCCTGTTCGGAGGATGCTTGCAGTGCTTGTGGCAACCACGCCTGCGGTGCAAAAATGTTTAAGATTGGGGAAAAGGAGGCTTAAAAATGGGAAATTTATTTATTATAGCTATAGGAGCTGCTTTGGTAAATAATGTGGTTTTAAGTCAATTTCTTGGCTTATGTCCATTTTTGGGAGTATCAAAGAAGATAAAAACGGCAGCAGGTATGGGAAGTGCAGTCATTTTTGTTATTACTTTATCCTCTTTTGTTTGCGGAGCGATTTATAGCTATATTTTAAAACCGGCAAAAATGGAATATTTGCAAACCATAGTTTTTATTTTAGTTATTGCCTGTCTGGTACAGTTTGTGGAAATGTTTTTAAAGAAGAAGATGCCGCCCCTTTATGAGGCTTTGGGTGTATATCTTCCCTTGATTACAACCAACTGTGCAGTACTTGGAATTGCAGTGATTAATGTGCAAAAGGAATACGGACTTTTGGAGGGGACTATTAATGGTTTTGCAACAGCTATAGGATTTACTTTGGCTATTGTCTTGATGGCGGGACTTAGGGAAAAGATGGAGTATAATGACATTCCAAAATCCTTCCAGGGTTTTCCGATTGTTCTTGTAACGGCGGGATTGATGGCAATTTCCTTTTTTGGATTCTCAGGAATTATATAGAAGGGAGGATTAAAGACTGACTATGATAGTAGAAATTTTAAAAGGTATTTTGCTTGCCACGGTCATTGTGGGAGGAAGCGGAGCTTTTATCGGTATTTTTCTGGGTTTGGCAGGAAAAAAACTTGCTGTTTGGATAGATGAAAAAGAACTGGCAATTCGGGATGCTTTGCCCGGCAATAATTGTGGCGGATGTGGTTTTCCGGGATGTGACGGTTTGGCAAAAGCCATTGCAAGCAATCTGGCACCTATCGATGCTTGCCCTGTGGGAGGAGAGGCATCGGCAAAGGTTATCGGGGATATTTTGGGACAGCAAAGTAGCCCGGCAGAAAAAAAAGTAGCTTTTGTAAAATGTATGGGGGATTGTGAAAAGACAAAGCAAAATTATCCTTATACAGGGGTGGAAAAATGCAGTATGATGCAGTTTTTACCTACGGGAGGTCCGAAAGCCTGTAATTATGGATGTTTAGGTTACGGAGAGTGTGTAGAGGCTTGTCCCTTTGACGCCATTCACATTGTAAAGGGAATCGCCCTTGTGGATAAAGAGGCGTGTAAGGCTTGTGGTAAATGTATTAAGGTATGTCCTCTCCATTTGATAGAGTATGTTCCTTATAAGCAGGAAACAAGGGTTGCCTGTGCGTCGAAAGATAAAGGAAAAGCAGTGATGAATTCTTGTCAGATAGGATGTATTGCCTGCAAAAAATGTGAGAAAACCTGTCAGCATGAGGCTATTTTAGTAGAAGAGAATATTGCTAAAATTGATTACGATAAATGTGTAGATTGTGGTGAATGTAAAGAAGTCTGTCCAAGAAATTGTATTATATAAAGAAGAAAAGCCGAGGCAAGTAGTAATGCTGCTTGCCTCGGTTGATTTTTTTATACCCCTATGATATGATGAAAAAATGAAAAAAAGAGATATAATATTGATAGGGTGTCTGTTGCTTGTGGCAGTAATATTTTTCTTTGCCAATCAAATACAAAAGAATAGCAATGTAAAAGAAAAGGTCTATTTAAAGATTACCGTAGAGGGAGAAGAATATGGGAGGTATCCTCTAAATCAAGATCAGGTGATTTCAATAGGTCATACCAACACTTGTGAAATTAAGGATGGTAAGGTGTCAATGACACATGCAAATTGTCCTGATAAGCTGTGTTTGACTTTTAAAAAGATTGGAAATAAAGGAGGCACGATTGTATGCCTTCCCAATCAGGTGGTACTTGAAATTGTGACAGATCAGGCGGAGGTGGATAGTATTGCGAGCTAATAAAACACAAAAATTAGCATTTTTAGGTTTATTTGCAGCCTTGGCAATTTTGATGGCATATATAGAGGCAATTTTGCCTATTCAGTTAGGAATCCCGGGAGTGAAATTAGGGATTCCTAATATTGTGATTATTTTTGTTTTATATGTATGGAATGCAAAAAATGCTTTTGCTATTTCTCTTGTAAGAATTTTAGTCATTGGACTTTTGTTTGGAAATCTCTATAGTATTCTTTTTAGCCTGGCAGGAGCCTTGGTCAGCTTTTTTCTTATGCTTTTATTGAAAAAGTGTAAATTTTCCAGACTAACTGTAAGTATTGTAGGAGGAGTTTCTCACAATGTAGCACAACTTTTTGTAGCTTCTATGGTGGTAAAGGTATACAGTGTTTTGTATTTTCTTCCTATTATGATTGGGGCAGGGGTTCTTGCAGGAACGGCAATCGGTATTTTATCCAGTCTTATGGTAAAGAAGTTGCAAGCTTCATTAAAATGCTTATAGGAGATGTGAAATGATAGCATATATAAAAGGAATTGTGGATGATTTAGAAGAAAATGCAGTGATTTTGGAAAGTCAGGAAAGAGGATACCGTATCTATGTGCCTGTAAGCAGTCTTGGGGAATTTAAAATCGGTAAGGAATATAAAATACATACCTTTTTTTCTGTAAAAGAAGATGCTATGGAACTTTACGGTTTTTTGGATAAGGACGATCTGGCTTTGTTTAAATTGCTTTTGAGTGTAAATGGAGTGGGACCTAAAGCTGCTATGGCTATTTTGTCGGCTTTGGGAGCCGATACTCTAAGATTTGCCGTGCTTTCTGATGATGCAACTACTATAGCAAAGGCGCCGGGTATCGGGAAGAAGACTGCTGCAAAGGTGATTTTAGAATTAAAGGATAAAATCTCTTTGGAAGAGAGTTTTGAGAAAAAATTAGAAAAGAGTCAATCGCTTGCTGAAGAATCTACATCCAATGCGACCAAGGAAGCTATCGAGGCGTTAACAGCATTAGGCTATTCGGGAAGTGATGCTCTAAGTGCGGTAAAGAAGGTAGACAATGCCGGGGAGCTTACTGTGGAAAAATTGTTGCAGGAAGCCTTAAAGCATTTGGCTTGGATGTAAGGGAGCTTTATGGAGAGAAGAATTATAACAACAGATAAAATAGAAGAAGAGCAGCCGATAGAGATAAATTTGCGTCCAAAAACTTTGGAGGAATATATTGGGCAAAAGAAAACCAAAAATCAGTTAAAGGTCTATATTGACGCTGCAAAGAAAAGAAATGATGCTTTAGATCATGTTTTGTTTTATGGACCTCCGGGACTAGGTAAGACGACTCTTGCAGGAATCATAGCAAATGAGATGGGCAGCAATCTAAAGGTAACTTCAGGTCCTGCTATAGAAAAACCGGGAGAAATGGCGGCTGTTTTAAATGGCTTGCAAGAGGGTGATGTTTTGTTTGTGGATGAAATCCATCGCTTAAATCGCCAGGTGGAGGAAGTACTTTATCCTGCCATGGAAGATTATGCTATCGATATTATGATAGGAAAAGGAGCAAGTGCCCGCTCGATACGATTG
>DATCYL010000031.1:0-3038 GCA_036570305.1 Lachnospiraceae bacterium | reverse complement strand
AAGGACTGTATCGTCCTTTTTTTATCCACTCTTCTATGCCTTTTTTGCGGACATAGACGGTATTTTTAGATATGCCCAAAGACTTAGAAATTTCTGTTATAGTTGCGTATGCTTTCATGCTGTCACCTCCTTTTGGTTTTGTGATATAATCTCCTAAAAAAGGAGTTTTTATCATGCTTTCTACTATTACATTCATCCTCTCTGTTATTGGTTCCATTGGAACGATTGTAAGTGGAATTATTTTGTTTGCTCAAAATCGTAAATCTTTATATCTTCGTGCTACAAATGCACTCTTTTTCAAACAAGGTCTCTTTATTCATTTGATAATCACAAACAAGTCCAGACTCCCTATCTCAATAAATCAAATTGCTTTGCGTCTTAATGACAGCTTGATTTACACCTTTGACACGCCAAAGCAACTGTATAAATTAGAAACAACATCTAAAAATAAAGTTCTTTCACAGAAAATAATGTATTCACCTGAATTTCCGATTAACTTACAGCCTCTTTCTGGAACTAATTGTTATGTTTATTTTTCGCTTCCAGAAGAAGATTTTGAAAATCCACCCACTCTTTTGACCTTTCAACTTCACACCAATCGCGGTGCGGTAGTGAAAAAGCAACTTCCGTTTCATACCGTTGACCATATGAAAGATATGTACTGATACTTATTTGTACTCCTTTTTCATTACTTTCCTTTATACTCATACACCCTCCTTTTGGTTTTGCTTTTTGTACTCGATTTGTTTACTTTTTAATCAAAAAAAAGAGTCTGAACGCTAACATCATAGTGGTTTGCCAACTTAATTTTTATTTCATCTCTCGGAATTCTCTGCCCGCTTTCATAGTATGATATTGTCATTGTTTCCACTCCTATAGCATCTGCAACTTCCTTTTGTGTTTCTCCTCTGCTTTTTCTTAGCTGAACAAGTCTCGTTGCAATCTTTTCTGTTTGCATTTTTCTCACCTCCAATGTACTCATTTTGTTTACACCCATATAGTAAACCATATGTTTACTGGTGTCAAGAAGTTTTTTAAACTTTTTGTTGCTTTTTGTAAACATTATGTTTATAATATAGTTAAACACTATAGGAGGAAAAACAAATGGCAAAGTTCGGCGACAGACTAAAAACTTTACGCACAGAACATCACTTATCGCAAGATGAATTGTCCAAAATATTAGGAGTCTCTAAGCAAGCCATCTCACAGTATGAACGTGGATTACGATTCCCTAAAGATTATGAACAAATAGCGGATTACTTTAATGTTGATTTAGACTATCTATTAGGACGTTCAGATGTATATACTAAACTCATTTATGGTAATGCTTATGCCCATCTTAATGGAGTTTACCCATTTGAACCAGGTAAATACAGAATTCCCATCGTCGCTACCGTTGCAGCTGGTCAGCCCATTTATGCAGAAGATAACATAGATGGATACATAGATTACGATAAAGACCCTCAGGGACATGTTTTTGCTTGCAGAATAAAGGGAGATTCCATGACCCCTAAAATCAGTGACGGGGATATAATTGTTGTAGATCAAGAGTCTTCATGGGAAAATAATGATATAGTAGTTGTTACAATTAATGAACATGACGCCGTTTGTAAGAGAATCCGTAAATACGCAGAGGGAATACAATTAATATCCCTAAATCCTTCATATGAGCCAATGACTTTTACACAACATGAGGTGGATTCTTTACCCATTAAAATAGTAGGGCGTGTAATGGAGGCTAGAAGTAAATTTTAAGCGTAATACCCGCGTAAGCGGGGGTGATCCACTCTTAATCGCTATTGTTGAGTTAATCATCAAGTAATACCTGCGTAAGCGGGGGTGATCCCGGAGACTTTGAAAAATACGATGTGCAAAGTATAGAAACTGCTGCACACGCTTAGGAGGGAATATAATGTCAAAAGATTTTTCAGAAACTGATGTTCTTGATATAAAATTAAGAGCTCAAAAAAGAATTGATAACTTACTTACAGAGCTCATTAACTCTAAGAATTTCAAAAAAGCCTCCCTTGTCTCATACTGGTTAAAAGATTATGCTTCTTATATAAGCTATGAAGATGAGTTTCAGCCCTCAAAAAACATATCCTATTCTAGGGGAGATATAGTTCAAGTAAATTTTGGATTCAATATAAAATCGGAATTAGGAGGGCGTCATTATGCTGTTGTGATAGATAAAAATAATCATCATAACTCTGACAGTATAACCGTAATTCCCTTGACTTCCATAAAACCTAATACCATTATAAGACCAAACAATGTAAATCTCGGTTCTGAATTTTATGAGAAAATTTCTGCTAAAGCATCTAAACTTATGGCTACCCTAACGTCGGATCATACTGACCTGCAACAACTACTAGCACTATACAAGCAAGAACAAGGCAACGCGGCGAGTCAATTACTGACTGAACTAAATAAAAAGCTTGCTGCTGTTGAAAAGAATATTAAAATGGTAAATAAGTATATCAATGGTCTATCTGGAATGAAATATGGAAGCATTGCAAAAATTGAACAAATCAGAACAATTAGCAAAATGCGAATTATTAATCCAAAGAATTCTATCGATACTCTTTATAAAATAAGATTTTCTAACACGGCAATGGATAAAATAAACGAAAAGCTTAAGGAATTATATATCTTTTAACTACTTGACTTTAGATAAATCTATGTTTATAATCAAGATATAAAAGACAAGTTCTTTTATAACAATTTCGCCTATAGGGCATTAATCAAAGATTTAAACTAATTATCAAAGAGTCTCGTAGAAATACGAGGCTTTTTGCGTTAGAAAAAACTTTTATTTTATACGTAGTTTTATGTATTTTATTGTTTCAATCAAAAAAAAAAAAAAAAGAGCCGCTCCTGTTGGCGCAGGAAACGGCTCTCATATGCCAAAGATGGCACAGTCTTAACAAACCTATATTATCATCTTTGGCGACAGCTCGCAATCGGAACATATTTTCGAGGGCTGTTATTTTTTATACCCAAAAACAGAAAGGATGGTGCTTATGTGGGTTGAAAAA
>DATCYL010000030.1:0-3160 GCA_036570305.1 Lachnospiraceae bacterium | reverse complement strand
CTCCTTGGGCATTGAGCTTTTCTTAAAAAAAGAATGGGAAGCCTCTCTCATCCTGTCTCTCAATTCATAGGACATATATTTATACATCTTATATTCTAAAAGTTGCTGTACCAATTCCTGCCTTGGATCAATCTCTTCCCCGCTCTCGTCAACTTCTTTAGGCAAGAGCATTTTGCATTTGATAGCAATCAAACTTGCCGCCATTACCATAAATTCGCTGGTAATATCCAAATCTGCCTCTTTTAGCTGTCTTACATATTCAAGATACTGCTCCGTAATATCCACAATAGGTATATCATAAATATCTATTTTATTTTTATCTATTAGGTGCAAAAGAAGATCCAAAGGTCCCTCAAACACCTGTAATTTTATAGGAATCGCCATGATATACTCTCTTTCTTTATAAATACAGGGTAAGCCCCACCATTTCTTTTTGGTTACCCCATCTTGGATTAGGGTAGTGATCTCCCATACCCCCACTGACAATCATCTTCTTATCTTTATTTTCATAAAGACCGTAACAGTAAGCCGGAAACAAGGTCAAATAAGGACTTAAAAGCCCTCTTTGTCCACATCTTATAAGTCCGCCATGATAATGTCCTGCCAGAGTAAGGTCAGCCCCCCACTTGCGGTAAGCATCAAAATATCTGGGAGAATGCGCAAGTAAAATAGAATAATCAAGAGATTGATCTATGTCCCCTAAACATTCCTCTATAACTTCCTTGCTTAAATTTCTCTTTTTTCCTCTTTTAAAATATAGCCTCTCCAGTTCCAGACCGTATAAGCCAATTTGTTTTTTTCTTATATTTAGGATACATCCTTTATTTTCCAAAAAACAAATCCCGGATGCTTGCAGTTGTTCTTTATAAGCCCTATAGCAATCTGCCTTTTTTCGCTTCCACGCCTGTTCATGATTTCCATTGGCATAATACACAGGATAAAACTTTGCTAGTTCCTTTAGAAAAACCACTAAACTTGTATCAAGATTTATCTTCTTGGAAACTACCATGTCCCCACCCACACAAATCAAATCCGGTCCATAAGAGTAAATACGGCTCATTACTTTGTCAATAGCAATTTGTGGAATTTGGTCATGTAAATCAGACAAAAAAAGTAGCCGTACTTTGACAGGCTCTTTTTTTGTACTTACATATATTTCATATTCTGTTATTTTATCTACCGCTCTCACATTCATTCCTTTAAAAAATCATACGAAGAGTTTCTTTTACATCTTCTATAGTATTGCTTAAGGTCTGCTTTTTCTCTTCATATAAACAAGAAGCAAAATCCATAAACAAAATGACAACAAGCCCTCGCATCACAAAGAGTGACAAATCATAAGGAATTCTTTCCAGATAGCCGGTCATAAAAGGATGTACAAAATAGAAAAATCCTACCGTATAAAAACCCCAGGCTACAGAACTTTCCAAACATAAAACCCCCTTGTAATTAAAGGGCTTATCATGGTAATCCCACCACACTTCACCAAATACAATCTGCATTAAAACCGCTGTCATATATTCAAAACTAGTTGCCATAATTGCTCCGGCAAAATAAAGTAAAACCGGAGAATATACAAATCGCTGCAAAAGGAAATATGCCAAAAGGGCACCAAATCCATAAATAGGAATAAAGGGGCCTTGCATAAAACCTCTATTTGTCAATTTTTTATTACAAAAAGACATATAGATTGATTCCACTATCCAGCCTAACATTCCATAAAACAAAAACCACTGTACAACATGGTAAAGATCATTACTTGCACTATCATAAAAGGGCATTCTATCTCTCCTTATCTGACAAATTTTTTATTATTTGAAAATCTGCAAAGAAAATCCCTCTTTACTTTTCACTATTTTATACTATTTTCCTTCACTTGTGTAGTCCCATTTAAAGCATAGGCGCCAAAACACGCATAACGCTCTGTAAAATACGAACAAAAAAATGACGGCTACGACAAAATTCCAAGGAAATCTTTTCAGATTCTTCCATTACTTTTTTTGCATCTTCTTTTATGTTGAGAACCGTTTGACAATAACTTAACCAGACACCGCATTCAAAATGAAGATACAGGCTGCGATAATCCAAATTAATAGTTCCTACAACTGCCACCTTATCATCACTGACCATACACTTGGCATGAATAAAACCGGGACTGTACTGGTAAATAGAAACCCCCGACATAATAAGTTCTTCATAATAGGATTGACTAAGTAAGTATATATATTTCTTATCCGGTATCCCCGGAGTCACTATACGAACATCCACGCCCCGCTTACTCGCCAGACACAGGGCTGTCATCATTTCATTATCAATAATCAAATAGGGGGTAAATATGTAAACATAATCTTTCGCCTGATTAATAATATTCAAATAAACATTTTCCCCTACTGTCTCATTATCAAGTGGCGTATCTGAATAGGGCTGTACATAGCCATCTGATTCAAAGCATTGATTCCCGTATGTCTCCGGCAAAAAGTCCATAAGATTTTCATGAATTTTCGTTATCACTTCCCACATCTGCAAGAACATAACCGTAAAACTCATTACTCCATCTCCACTACATTTTATGGCTGTATCTTTCCAATAGCCAAATCTCTCAATTTTATTAATATACTCATCCGCTATATTAATCCCTCCGGTGTAACCGATATTTCCATCAATCACTATAATTTTTCTATGATCTCTATTGTTTAAAATCACATTGGCTATGGGACGGAAAGGATTAAAACAGGCACATTTTATTCCCTTTTCCTGAAGCTTTTTATAAAAATGATGAGGTAATGTCGTAATGCAACCCATGTCATCATAAACCAGACGTACA
Organism: Lachnospiraceae bacterium; assembly: GCA_036570305.1. GTDB lineage: Bacteria > Bacillota > Clostridia > Lachnospirales > Lachnospiraceae > JAQVHQ01. The sequence continues at coordinate 336 of DATCYL010000030.1, read as the reverse complement.
TCTAATCCTTCGCTTGCCTTTTCTTCCAAAAGAGTCAGCAGGGTATCCCACATATTTCCTTTAGCAATAATAAAAAATTCTAAAAAGATATATTTCTTTGCATTTTTAATCTCTTTAATGATATCCTCAAAAGCTGATTCTCCCGATGGAAAATATACCGTTTTTGTGTTTTTATAAACAGGAAACATTCCATAATCACGAATATATTTTGATTGATTACTAAGCATAGTGTCTTTTTCATCCAAACGATTCCTTGCCACTTCATCTTCCGGTATCTTTTTATTTGCACTATGATTAATTTTTTCAAATCTTTCTTCCATATCTTTAGCAATCTTA
>DATCYL010000029.1:0-6420 GCA_036570305.1 Lachnospiraceae bacterium | reverse complement strand
CCTGAAGTTTGATAAACTCATTTACCAAAATCATATGACCTGTACTACTGATAGGAAGCCATTCTGTAATCCCTTCCACAATACCAAGAAGAATTACTTTTATAATCTCTACCATAGACGCCTCCAACTATCTTCTGGCAATAGTCGCAATATCAATTAAACTTAAGGCATTGATATCGGTATTTTCCAAACTTGTTGCCAAAGCTGCCGCTGTATCGAGCGAAGTAAGTACATTAACTCCAGTCTCAATAGCATTTCTGCGAATCAAGAATCCGTCTTTTGCACGCTCCACCCCCGGAGATGGAGTATCTATTACCAAATCAATCTCATGCCCCAATAAAAGATCCATAAGATTCGGAGACGGCTGCTCTAATTTATTGGTACGTACGGCCTTAACTCCTCTTTCATTTAAGAACTTTGCTGTGTTTCTGGTTGCATAAATCCTGTAGCCTATTTTTTCAAAACGTTTTGCAATCTCCACAGACTCTTCTTTATCATCATCTTTTACGGTAATAATCATATTTTTGTGCTTAGGAAGATTAATACCCGCTCCTAAGAAAGCTTTGTATAAAGCTTCATTAAAGGTCTCAGCAATTCCAAGGCATTCTCCCGTAGATTTCATTTCCGGTCCTAAGCTAATATCCGCACCTCTGATTTTTTCAAAGGAGAATACCGGCATCTTTATAGCAAAATACTTTGCCTTTTCCTGCAAGCCCGGTGTATATCCTAAATCTTTTATCTTATATCCTAAAATCACCTTAGTCGCCAAAGGCACAATCGGAATTCCTGTAACCTTACTGATATAGGGAACTGTTCGGCTGGAACGAGGATTTACCTCAATGACATAAACCTCTTCTCCACAAACAATAAACTGAATATTAATCATACCCACAACATGAAGAGCTCTTGCCAGACGTCTTGTATATTCTTCGATAGTTGCCTGAGCACTTTCACTTATCGTCTGTGCCGGATAAACGGATATACTGTCTCCTGAGTGGATACCTGCCCTTTCAATATGTTCCATGATTCCCGGAATCAGGATATCCTCCCCATCACAAACGGCATCTACTTCTATCTCTTTTCCCACCAAATACTTGTCTACCAAAATCGGGTGATCCTGCGCAATACGGTTGATAATACCGATATATTCTTCTACGTCCTCATCGTTAATGGCAATCTGCATGCCCTGACCGCCAAGCACATAAGATGGTCTTACCAAAACCGGATAACCCAGGCGATTGGCAACTTCTTTTGCCTGTTGTGCTGTATATACCGTATCTCCCTTAGGTCTGGGTATCTGACAAGTCTCTAATATTTTATCAAAAAGTTCCCTGTCTTCTGCTGCATCCACATCTTCCGCAGAAGTTCCAAGAATCGGCACGCCCATTTTCATCAAAGCTTCGGTAAGCTTAATCGCAGTCTGTCCGCCAAACTGTACTACAGCTCCGTCCGGATGCTCTACATTAACGATACTTTCTACGTCCTCCGGTGTTAAAGGCTCAAAATAAAGCTTATCCGCAATATCAAAGTCGGTACTTACCGTCTCAGGATTATTATTGATAATAATCGTCTCGTAACCTTCCTTGGCAAATGCCCATGTACAATGTACGGAACAGAAATCAAACTCAATTCCCTGTCCGATACGAATAGGTCCTGAACCGAGAACTAATACTTTCTTTTTATTCTTTGTCTCCTTAGCCTCATTCTCTCCGCCAAACACAGAATAATAATAAGGAGTTTGTGCCGCAAATTCTGCCGCACAGGTATCTACCATCTTATAGACAGCCCTGATACCGGCATCCAGCCTTTGTTTTTTTACTTCCTCTTCTGTTTTATTAGCAAGCTTTGCAATAACATGATCCGGAAACTCCAGGCGCTTCGCCTCTCTTAGCAGATCTTCATCCAAAATCTCGCTCTTTAACTTTTGCTCCATTTCCACCAAAATGGCAATTTTGTCAATAAACCAAATATCAATTTTAGTAATAGAGTGGATAGTCTCATAAGAAATTCCTCTACGAATTGCTTCTGCAATTCTCCAAATTCTCATATCGTCTACGATATGTAATTCTTCCGTCAACTCTTCCTCATCCAAATGACTAAAATCATAAGATAATAGACTATCTACATGCTGCTCCAAAGAACGGATGGCTTTCATAAGAGCACCTTCAAAATTGTTGCAGATACTCATTACTTCTCCGGTAGCTTTCATCTGTGTTGTTAATGTTCTTTTGGCACTGATAAATTTATCAAAGGGAAGTCTTGGGATTTTTACAACGCAGTAATCCAACATAGGTTCAAAACTTGCATAGGTTTTTTGTGTAATAGCATTTTTAATCTCATCCAAATTATATCCCAAGGCAATTTTTGCCGCCACTTTGGCAATCGGATACCCCGTCGCCTTAGATGCTAATGCTGACGAACGGCTTACACGAGGATTTACCTCAATAACACAATACTCAAAGCTCTCCGGATGTAAGGCATACTGCACATTACATCCTCCTGTAATTTCCAACTCACTGATGATGTTTAAAGCCGATGTTCTAAGCATCTGGTATTCTTTATCTCCCAATGTCTGTGACGGTGCCACTACAATACTGTCCCCTGTATGTACACCTACCGGGTCTAAGTTTTCCATATTACAAACGGTAATGCAGTTTCCGTTTCCGTCACGCATTACCTCGTATTCCACTTCTTTCCAGCCGGCAATACAACGCTCAACTAAGACCTGTCCTACACGGGATAAGCGAAGTCCGTTTTCTAAAATTTCGATAAGCTGGGTAACATTATCAGCGATACCGCCACCACTTCCCCCTAAGGTATAGGCAGGACGAAGAACAACCGGATATCCTATTTTATTGGCAAATTCTACACCTTCTTCTACGGATTCTACTACCAAGGATGCCGCCACCGGCTCCCCGATTTTCTCCATGGTGCTTTTAAACTCTAATCTATCTTCCGCTTTTTTGATAGTTTTAGCAGTAGTACCAATCAGGCGAACCCCATGTTCTTTTAAAAATCCTCGCTCCTCCAATTCCATGGCAAGGTTTAAGCCTGCCTGCCCTCCTAAAGTGGGAAGCACACTGTCAGGTTTTTCTTTGATAATCAACTGCTCCACAACCTCTACTGTAAGAGGCTCAATATATACACGGTCTGCAATATCCTTGTCTGTCATAATGGTCGCAGGATTTGAATTTAATAAAACAACTTCAATTCCCTCTTCTTTTAAAGAGCGACAAGCCTGGGTCCCTGCGTAATCAAATTCTGCTGCCTGTCCAATTACAATAGGTCCTGAACCAAGCACTAAAACCTTTTTAATTTCCGGATTCTTTGGCATTATTTTGCTCCTTTCATCATATCCATAAATCTGTCAAACAAGTAACTGGAATCTTGCGGCCCCGGGCAGGCTTCAGGATGAAACTGTACTGTAAATATATTTTTCCCCGTATAGCTTAGTCCCTCATTAGTTCCGTCATTTACATTTACAAATGCCGGTATTGCTACTTTAGCATCCAGTTTTTCTGTATCTACCACATAGCCATGATTTTGAGAGGAAATATAAACCCTATGATTGGTCATCAAATCTTTGACCGGATGATTTCCTCCCCTATGCCCATACTTTAGCTTATAGGTATCGGCACCTGTAGCCAATGCCATAAGCTGGTGTCCCAGACAAATCGCAAAGATAGGAATATCGCTATTATATAGTTTCTTTATTTCTTCAATCATGCTGCCACAATCCTTGGGGTCTCCCGGTCCGTTTGAGAGCATAATACCATCCGGCTTGTCTGCTAAAATCTCCTCTGCCTTAGTCAAAGCCGGATAAACAGTCACATGGCATCCTCTATCATTTAAGGACTTTGCAATGTTTTTCTTTGCACCATAGTCTAACAAAGCCACCCTAAATCCATCACCCTGCAATTCATATTTTTCTTTACAGGTAACTTTTTCCACCACATTTCCTGTTTTGTATTCCTTTAATCGTGGAAGCACTTCTTCCAGACAATAATCTTCATTGGTAGTAATCATACCGTTCATAGTACCTTTTTCACGCAAAATTTTGGTAAGTGCTCTGGTATCAATTCCGGCAATCCCCGGAATATCATTTTTCTCTAAAAAGGCTGATACACTATCTTCACAGCGAAAGTTACTAGGGATTCTTGACAACTCTCTGACAATATAGCCATCCGGCCAGGGTCTTAAGGATTCCTGATCCTCATAGCAGATACCATAATTACCAATCAGGGGATATGTCATACACACAGCCTGACCGGCATAAGAGGGGTCTGTCAATACTTCCAGGTAACCTGTCATAGATGTGTTAAAGACAATCTCACTGATTACTTCTTTCGTAGAACCTATGCTAGTGCCTGTAAAAACAGTCCCGTCTTCCAGTATAAGAAACGCTTTCATAAACTACCTCCATCTTCTTTCCATGCTGCAAAAGTTTCGTGCTTCCTATTAAGTTTTCTAAAAATTTTCAAAAAAAAAGAGACAGACTAAGGGCTCTTTTAATCTAATAAATTCTAGCATAAGAAGATTTCTTTTTCAATAAAATTTCAGGTCTATTTTTTTAATTAAACTCCTCTTTTTTTTCATTGACAAAGATTCAAAAATCTTATATTATTAATCCGTATTGCAAAATACATCTGCAGAAGTGGCGGAATTGGCAGACGCGCAGGCTTCAGGTGCCTGTGGTAGCAATATCGTGTGGGTTCGAGTCCCATCTTCTGCATCCAAACGAAGTATATTTTTTAAAGCCTTGATTTTCAAGGCTTTTTCTTATACTCTTTATTTTTTCTCTTCCACGAATTTCCTGCCAAAAATAATTCAGGTCTTAAATATCAAAAAGCATCTGTCAATATTATCAACAGATGCTTTTTTCTCCTATTCTATTTATAAACTTCTTTTGCTTTTCTTAACAAGATTTCTGTAAACTCTATATTCAATCTTTCTGCAACAGACTTATTTAAACAAAGATAGCCATTTTGCATCTTTTCCACCTTCGCCTCTTTAATGACTGTTTTCCCCTTTAAAATTTTTGCCGCTAATATTCCTGCTTTTTTACCCATTTCCTGATAATCTTTACAAATACCTGCCAAAGCACCCGCTTCTACTTGAGGTTGGCTATTTGCAAAAACAGGGATGTTTTTTTGCCTGCTGACAGATAAAATCGTCTCGATTGCCAAATCTGTATTTTCATCCGAAAGCATAAGAAATGCATCCGCCTCTTTTGATAACTTAAGAGCCACTTCTTCTACATCTTTTACCTGATAAATACCACCTTCTACTACTGTAATTCCTCTGGCAGCTGCCAAACCCTTTACTATATTAAGCTCCTTTAAGGCATTTTGGTTACCTACCGTATAAATAAAAGCTATTTTATTCAGATTCGGATATATTGTCTTAATTAAATTAAGTTCATCTTCCATCATAGATTTATCCGAAATCCCGATCGTAAACTCATCTTTAGGCACTCCATAAAAATCAGACAATCCCACCTCATCAGGATTTGCCACCCCTGCATAAACCAAAGGAATGTCCTCTCCTTTTAATGCAGTATGAGCGCTCACCGTTGCCATACTTCCAAGGCTAAACAATAAATCTATCTCTTTCTCTACAAACTTTTTTGTATTTTCACCGGCCATAAGGCTGGTTCCTCCTGCAAAATCCGGCACCAGCGTTAAAGTAGAAGGTTCTATATATCCCTCTTCCTCCATACCCTTTATAAATCCATCCAGGCAAAGCTTAGCTTCCTTACTGTCAACAAGCAGGGATGCCCCCACTTTTACTGCTTTTATCGATTCTTTTTCTTCTACTACCGCCTCTGTTTCCACTGTTTCTGCCGCCAAATCAGTTTCTGTTTCCTCCTTTTTTCCACATCCGGCAAAAAAAAGGCTTCCCATAAGCGTCAGCAGAAGGATCTTATCTATACGGATTTTTCTTTTCATCCTACACCTCTATTTTTATGACTTTATAGAGAGTGTAATACAATTGCTTTTACTTGTCAAAAGGCACTTATTTTATTACATAAAGGGGATGCTCCGACTCAAAATTCCCCTCTAATCCTTCAGTAATATAAACACTTCCATCCTCTTTATACAAAATAGCTTCAAATTCTTTCCTGTGCTCTCTCCAGTAATTTTTGGCCTTTTCCTCCCCCATAATAAATAATGAAGTAGAAAGTCCATCTGCCAAGGTACCATCCTTTGCCACAATCGAAACAGAAGTAAGTCCTGAATCTGCCGGATAACCGGTCTTTACATCAATAATATGGTGGTATTTTTTCCCATTTTCTTCAAAATAACGCTCATAACCTCCCGAAGTAATAACCGCTTTATCTTCCGTTGACAATATCCCCAAAAAGGCCTCTGCATTTGCAGGATCTTGTATAGCTACTCTCCATGCACTCTTATCTACTTT
>DATCYL010000028.1:0-12505 GCA_036570305.1 Lachnospiraceae bacterium | reverse complement strand
CTTATTGCTTTTTCATACTGCTTCTCTAAAATACTAACCGCATAGGTATCCGGAACCTGTAACTTTAATTCCTTTAACAGAGTATCATAATTAAAACATCTTTTCTTATAAGCATCCTCAATATCTGCCGTTCGATAAGCGATATCATCTGCCGCTTCCAAAATAAAGGTCAAGGGATGCCTTTTTCCTTTTGTATTACAAGTTCCCACAATTTTTTCAAAAAGCTCTTTTTCACTTTGAAAATACCCCATCTTTTTATCCTTGCAGTTTCCACTTTTAGGATTAATATCTAAGGAGCTGCCAGGATACTTAACAATCGTATTTAAAAGCCCCAGGGTTAAATTCATACCATTTTCATTTACCAGAAAATGAAGTTTCGATACCAAGCGAAGCGCTTGGGCATTTCCTTCAAAATTATAAAAATCCCCCTGCATAGCTTCTGTCAAATGGTCTAAAACATAGCTATTATCAGGCATAGATAAATCTTTTAAGTGTAGCAAAAACCAATTTCTTATCGCTTCCTCACCAAAATGTCCAAAGGGAGGGTTACCAATATCATGGATTAAACCTGCACACTGCAAAATATCACAAACAGCATCTTTCATATCAAGAGTAAACGATTTATCCCCCGTTTGCTTTAAAATATTGCTGGAAATATTTTGTCCCAGGGATTTTGCCAGGGAGGATACTTCCAGAGAATGGGTCAATCTGGTTCTGATAAAATCACTCTTATCCAAGGGAAAAACCTGTGTTTTATCCTGCAAGCGACGCAAAGAGGCACTGATGATAATTCTGTGATAATCCTTCTCAAATTCACTTCTAAGATCACTGGTCTGATAATTGACCATCTTCTCTTTAAAAAGCTCTGTCTTTTCCTGTCCTTTCTTATAAGAATACTCTCCGTATCGTTTTGGCGATAGTAATTCTTCCCACTTCATAAGCTCTCCTTTACTTATTCTAATCATCATAAGAAAAACTTCCCCCATATAGTCGCCTATATAGGGGAAGACATTATTTGATTCCTAAAATATCCAATACCGTCTGTGGCATCTCTTCCGGTGCAACCACTAATTTATGACGAACCTCTGCACTACGTATTTCATCAATCGCCTTAGGAATTTCCACATTGGAAAGCTTTGCCAATTCATCTATCAAGTCAAAATCTTGCCAAGTGTCATACTTCTCATCAATTGCCTTTAAAACATCTCTCAAAAACTTATAAGGACTTGCTGTGGAAGCAATAATTGTTTTTCTATTGTCTTTTGTTTCTTGTCTGTATTTTTCATACACGCAAGCTGCAACTGCCGTATGGGTATCCATGATATAACCTGTATCCTCATATACCTTTTTAATAGTAGCTGCTACTTCCTCTTGACTTGCATAATTCCCATAGAAATCTGCTAATTGGTCTTTTGCTTCTTTGGAAAGTTCATAAGCTCCTTTTTTAGACAGGTTTTCCATCAGGGCTTTATTATCTTCTTCTTTTTCACCCAAAATTTTAAAAATCAAACGTTCCAGGTTGCTGGAAATCAAAATATCCATAGACGGAGAAGAAGTCAGGATAAAATCTCTGTTTTTATCATAAACACCTGTACGGAAGAAATCAAAAAGAACTTTATTATCATTTGATGCACAAATCAGCTGAGCAATAGGAAGTCCCATCTGCTTTGCATAATAGGCAGCCAAAATATTACCGAAGTTTCCGGTGGGAACGTCTACATTAATTTCCTCTCCCTCAGAAATCTCTTTGTTTTGCAACAGTTTTGCATAAGCGTAAACATAATAGGCAATCTGTGGTACCAATCTTCCTATATTGATAGAATTTGCTGATGATAACTGAAAACCTGCACTATCTAAGGTCTTTTCCATGGATTTATCATTAAAAATCCTCTTCACACAAGACTGTGCATCGTCAAAATTACCGGTAATTCCTACAACATAAGTATTTTCTCCTTTTTGGGTTACCATCTGTTTTTTCTGCACAGCGCTTACACCATCTTGAGGGTAAAAAACAATAATACGAACACCCTCTACATCGGCAAAGCCTGCCATAGCTGCTTTTCCCGTGTCGCCGGATGTTGCCGTTAAAATGACAATTTCATTATCCACCTTGTTTTTCTTAGCCGAAGTTGTAAGCAGGTAAGGCAAAATAGAAAGTGCCATATCCTTAAAAGCAATCGTAGGACCATGAAAAAGTTCCATAAAGTAGGCCTGGTTGACCTTTACCAAGGGAGCAATCTCTTCTGTATCAAATTTATCATCATAAGCACTGTTAATACAATGCAGCAGCTCCTCTTTGCTAAAATCTGTAAAGTATAGCTTCATCACTTCATAGGCTACCTGTTTATAATCCATCTTTGCTAAGTCTTCCAGAGAAATATCAAGCTTAGGGATTTGATTTGGTACAAACAAGCCTCCATCCTCAGACAATCCCTTTAAAATTGCCCAAGAAGCTTTTACTAAACTCTTATCTCCACGTGTACTCTTATATAATACTTCCATACTTATCTCCTCATTTTTACTTTTTTCGTTTTCACAATCTCTCTAAAACACTTTACTCCTTTAGAGTATAGCACAGAAAGTCCAAAAACAAAAAGGGGAATTTTCATCTTACTCTGCCTGCGCATTGTTGATAGCGGTAACCAAGGCATCGATAGAGGCATGAATAATATCCTCGTCCACACCGGCGCCCCAATACATCTTTTTATTTTTACATTGAATTCCCACATAAGCAATGGCTTTTGCACTGCTGGTCTGTTCCAAGGCATGTTCCTGATAAGTCACCAAATTAAAATCCAAAGAGAAAGCATCCTTTAAAGCCTTGCTTACGGCATCCAAACGACCATTTCCATTGGCATGAATTACGGATTCCTGCCCTTTATAGCTGACTGTTACCTCCGCTTTTATCCCTTCCTCCGACTGGATAAACTGTACTTTAGGTATATGGTAAGGACTTCTAATATTTTCAAAATTCTTTTGGAAAATAGCAAGTATCTCCTCTGCAAGCAATTCCTTATGGCTTTGGTCTGATACATCTTTTGCCGCATATCCCATAGCTTCTCTCATTTTTGCCGGTAAATTCAAACCGAATTTGCTTTCCAAAATATAACCGACACCGCCCTTTCCTGACTGGCTGTTGATACGAATTACATCCGCATCATAATTTCTTCCTACATCACGAGGATCAATAGGTAAATAGGGCACTGTCCAATGGCTTTCACTTCCCTCTTGTACGCACTTCATACCTTTTGCAATGGCATCCTGGTGGCTTCCCGAAAAGGCTGCAAAAACCAAGGCTCCGCTATAAGGACTTCTTTCATCTACTTTCATACCGGTATAGGATTCGTATTTCTCTACAATGTCAGGCATATTGGAAAAGTCCAGCTGAGGATCCACTCCTTGCGAAAACAGATTCATCGCCAATGTAACAATATCTACATTGCCGGTTCTTTCACCGTTTCCAAACAAGGTACCCTCAATCCTATCCGCACCGGCTAAAATACCAAGCTCCGCATCTGCTACTCCACATCCTCTATCATTATGTGGGTGCAAAGATAAAATTACATTTTCTCTATAGTTTAAATACTTACTCATATACTCTACCTGACTTGCATATACATGAGGCATAGAGTGCTGTACCGTTACAGGCAAATTAATAATCGCCTTATTTTCCTTGTTTGGTTTCCATACATCCAAAACCGCATTACATACCTCTAAGGAGTATTCCGGCTCTGTTCCGGTAAAACTTTCCGGGCTATATTCAAACTGAAAATTCCCCTCCGTCTCCTCTGCCAATTTTTTTAATAATTTTGCTCCCTCAAGGGCAATTTTTAAAATTTCTTCTTTTGACTTTTTAAAGACCTGTTCCCTCTGAGCCTTTGAGGTAGAGTTATAAACGTGTACTACTGCTTTTGGTGCACCTTTGACCGCCTCAAAGGTTTTCTTGATAATATGTTCTCTCGCCTGTGTCAGCACCTGAATCGTAACATCCTCAGGAATCAAATCTTTTTCAATCAAAGTTCTAACAAATTGATACTCTGTTTCAGAAGCTGCCGGAAAACCTACTTCAATTTCTTTAAATCCGATAGCTACCAAAAGCTTAAAAAATTCAATTTTTTGTTCCAAGCTCATAGGAATCACCAGAGCCTGGTTACCGTCTCTTAAATCCACACTACACCAAATAGGTGCTTTCTCAATGGCCTCTTTATTTACCCAATCATTGCAAGATACAGGTGGCATAAAATATTGTTTTTTGTAACGAATAAAATTTTTCATCTTGATTTCCTCCTTAATTCCCTCATAAGCACTACGTTTTTTATCTACAGGGCAACAAAAAAGTCCTCCGCCCTATAGATTTCCTATAGAGACGAAAGACCTTATATCTTACGCGGTACCACTCTATTTTGCAAAATATTTGCACACTCATCCGATACGGGCTTAAGCCTTATATCAGTCCCTGGATAACGGCCGGGCATCTTCCGTCTACGCCTACTCTTCTTTTGAATTTGGGGCAGCTGCTCCAAGGTGAGTTCCCTTTTCTTTCTCAATTGTTTCGCATCCACCAACAACTTTCTGGATTCAAAAGAAAACGTACTATTCCTTTTCTTTGCATTTATTATGGAAAGCTTATATTTATCAGCTTTTGCTTAGATTACCACCCGATTTTTTAAATGTCAAGTCCTATTTACACAAAAGATCTCTATATTCGGGCTTCTTTTCAAAAACACGTTTTACGTAGGAACAAACCGGAATCACCTTAACGCCTCTTTCTCTGGCTCTTCCTAAGACTTCATCTACCAATTTTCCTGCTATTCCTTGTCCTGCGTAGGCACTATTGACAAACGTATGGTCAATCGCCCATACCTCTCCTATGATATAGTAGGTGCATTCCCCCACCATATCTTCTCCTTCATAGGCCACTGAACGATGATTGTTTTCTTCATAACGAATTTCTATCATGTAGATCTCCTTTTCTAAACTAAAATTTTCCTCCACCGCCACCGTGACTTCTTCCCGAACTGCTTCGGTGGCTACTGCTGCCTCCTGAACCTCTGTTGGAGGAGGATTCTTTTTTTACTTTGCTTGTATTGCTATACATAAATACATCATTTTTGTCCAATAAGCGAAAATCTTTGGCATAAGAATGTGCATAGTCCGCTTTTCTTGCATTATTCATACGCAAAGACATAAGACCCACACAAAGGCATGCTACAAGTAAAGATACCACCGCTGCGATACCTTCTCCTTTTAACCATCGCAAGCGATAAGCTGCCATTGTCTTATCTATATCATTTACAAGGCTTAAAAAGCCTCCGTCATAATCTCCTCCGCTTAGATAAGACGCCGAACGCTCCCCTATCGCATCTATTTTGCTATCGGTAAAAATTTTAATCGCTTTGCCGCTTGTGGAAAGGTAATAATCTCTTTCTTCCATACTGACCAAGAATAAAAGTCCGCTATATTCCTTATCGAAACCATAGCCCCCGTAATCGTAAAAATCATCCGCATAAGCTTGTGGAGTTTTTCCTTCCAGGGTGGTCGTAGTCACTAAAACCACATCCAAGCGATAGGTCTTTTGTATTTTTTCAATTTTCTTTAAAAGTTCTTTCTCTGTCTCATCTGTAAGTAAATCTGCCTTGTCCAAAAGACGATTGTCGGTATTGCTATCTGCAAAAACCAAAGCAGGCTTTGTCAAAGACAAAATAATAACAAACAATAACAAAGTTATCCTCTTATATAGACTTTTTTTCATATCTTATCCCCTATATAAAAAATATAAAGATTTGTGCAAGTAGCATGACAGCAGCAAAAATTCCACTACCATACAAAAGAGCTTTCTTTTTATCAATAGGAAGCTCACCCACAAACTTACCGGTCTGTCCGTTCATAGCAAATTTATAAACCTTATCCTTGTACTTGGTGGTAAGCATCCAGACAGGAAGCATAGCATAAGAAACTTTCTCTTCCTCAAAATCCAAGCCTGCTCTCATTTCGTTTACATCTTGATATCCTACAACAGAATTTCTAAAAGTGGCTTTTGTAGTATTGATGATACGCTCCTTGGCCTTTGGATAGCTTTCGCTTTTATTCTCATCATACTTATCCGCAAAATACCCCGACATGTATTCAGGATGAAATTCGCTAAGCTTACTATAAGAAAAAGGTTCAATTGAATTCATATAATCATCATCAATGTTTTTTGCCCCATCCACCGGCACCTTATCAAAATAAAGGTCCCCACTGCGATAAACGGTATAATGATCGGTTTTGGTATAACGGTAATTGGCATCCGACCATGTTTTTACCTTCTTCGTATTATAAACGAAATCTCCTTTTACCCGGCACTGAAACAGCCAAAAAGGCACGTATAAACCGGTAATTTTATCGATATGATTCTCCTGTGCAAAAAACTTTGGCAAAAGCCACTTTTTTTTGTAAAAATTTTTGAGTGCTTCCTTTGCCGCCTTTTTATCCATTTCAAAAGGAATAATCACATCCGGTTTTAAGATACCTTCTATGTTTTTTGTCAAAATGGTAGGACTTCCACAATACACACACTGCGTAGCAATGGAGTTTTCATCTCCTACAATTTCACCCCCACAAGACTGACAGATATGAACCGTCATCTGCCCCTGTATTCTATCAGAGCTTTCTTTAGCATTTGTCTCCTCTACCACATCCGCCTTTGTTTGTTTCTTGCTAAGTTCTACAATTTTTTCTATTTCTTCTTTTGTAAAAGTCGTATCGCAATAAGGACACGCCATCTTTTGCAGCTTTGAGTCCCAAACGATATTTCCCCCACAATTTGGACAATCAAAAGTTAAACTACTATCGGACATAAAACCCTCCTAATTATTTACGATCTGCCTCGTTAAAAGGATCTCCACATTCCGGACAAAACTTGGGGATAGCATTGGTATCCTGTGGTTTCCATCCGCATTTATCGCACTGAAACTCTCCTGTCGGCTTTGCCTTCCCACATTCTGTGCAGAATTTTCCCGTATTATGGGCTCCGCAAGAGCAATCCCATGCCTCAGAAGTTACTGCCTGGGCTTTGGGCTGCCTAATCTCTTCTTCCTGCGTTGCCTGTCCCTGTCTTGCCATCTGTGCTTGCTCTTGCATAGCAAACAGATTTTGGGCATTAAAGCCTCCACCTGCCTGGTTTGCCATGTTCATACCCATAAATCCTGTAAAGGCCCCCGCACTGTTAGAGGATGCATTTCTCATAGCATCTGCCTGTGCCTGCACAAGAGTGGCTGCTGCCATCCCCGGATTCCTTGACACTGCGGTTCTTTGCAATTCTTTAATCATGTCTTCATCTTCCTTCGATGCCGTTACGGAATTCATACCTATAGAGGCAATTTCAATACCCCTAAGCTCTGCCCATTTTTTTGACAAAACTTCATTTAAGGCATCAGACAGTTCCATAGTATGTCCCGGCAGGGCACTGTAGCGAATTCCCAAAGCGGAAATTTTTGCAAATGCCGGCTGTAGGGCTGTAAGAAGCTCCATTTTTAGGGTGCTATCTATCTCTTCCCTATGATATTCATAGTCCACATTTCCACAGACATTACTATAAAAAAGAATCGGGTTCACGATCTTATAAGAATACTCTCCATTACAGCGAATAGAGATATCGATATCCAATCCTATATTTGCATCCACTACTCGAAAAGGAACCGGATTTTGTGTTCCATATTTATTCCCCATAATTTCCTTAGTGTTAAAATAATAAACTCTTTGGTCATTTCCTGTATCTCCGCCATAGGAAAATCTCTTTCCCATAGTTGCAAAGAGATTAGCCAAGCTATCTGACAAATCTCCTGTGAAAATACTTGGCTCTGTAGAGGCATCGTACTGATAAGCACCTGCATTGGCACATAGGTCTACTACCTTTCCCTGATCTACAATCATCATACACTGACCTTCATTGACTACCACCATAGAGCCGTTTGTAATAATATTGTCAGAACCCTTATTATTTCCTTTTGTCTTTTTTTGTCCTTTTTTAACTAAAACATCACTGTCTAAACTATCGCAATAAATATATTCTTTCCACTGGTCTGCAAAGGTGCCTTTTGCTGTATCTATCAATGCTCTTATTAATCCCATAACAATATCCTCCTAAGTCTTTTTAGATATGTATTTTTTATTTATAGTATACGTGATTGTCCCTGTCTTGTCCAACAAAAAGACACAGAATTTCTTTCAAGAGTTTTAAAATTCTGAATATTTTCAAAAAAGAAGATAAGTCTTTACATGTTTTTCATCATCATGTATAATAATTTTGTTTCCGGGGTATGGCGTAGCTTGGTAGCGCGCACGGCTGGGGGCCGTGAGGTCGCAGGTTCAAATCCTGTTGCCCCGATAAAAAAAAAGAAGTCTAACCACTTTATATGGCTAGACTTCTTTTTCTTATATTCTCCTACTTGAATTTTATTTAATTTTCCTATATCTCTCTATACTGTTCCACAAAACTTTTTCTTGTCTTTTTTCTGGTTAATTCCACAATCTGCAAAGCCGTTAAATCTATAAACCTGGTATCTACAGGATCTTTTTTTAATTCTCCCTTTAATGTAGAAATCCATTTCGTCGTATCTTTTTCCTGGGTATTAATAAAATCAATAAGGATAATTCCCGAAAGATTACGTATTCTAAGTTGTCTGGCAATCTCCAATGCAGCCTCTTCATTCATTTTTACTAAGGTTTCGTTTCTGTTTTTTCCACCCTGATATTTTCCGGTATTGACATCAATAGCCACAAAAGCTTCCGTCTGTTCAATAACTAAAAAACCGCCGGACTTTAACCAAACTTTTTTATTTAGGGCATCATCTACAGCCTTCTTTAGGTTGTACAAATTCTGCAAGGATACCATGGTATCCTCATAAAATCGTACCAACTCCTGACGTTTTGCATCTATCTTTCCAAAATACTCTTTTATTTCTTCATAAACTTCTTCTATATCTGTAACAATTTCATCGTAGGTCAAGTCATTGGTATCCCTTAAGAAAGTCAATGTAGGACTCAAGCCTTTTTCAATAAGAGAATAACAAGTTCTCATTTTAGCAACCTGCAAAATTTTTTGATACCTCTGCAAAAGAGACATAGCTTCTCTACTTAGTGCCTCTTTATTTGCATATTGTGCATTGGTTCTTACAATAAAACCATAGCCGTCTCCCAACATAGGCAATAACCAGTTTTTATATTTCTCATGCTCCTCTTTAGGAATTTTTCTGGAAACATTAATCCCACCATCATTAGAATTTAGAACCAAATACTTGCCTGTAAAACTAAGTTTTGAGCTTACACAAGCAGCCTTTGTCTTCATAGCCTCTCTCTCGACCTGCACCAAAACTTCATCACCTACACACATGCGAGTATTTTTCTTTTCATTTATATAGTAAGGATCTATATTCTCTTTTAAGGAATAATAACAGTTTGTCTTATTTCCTATATCAATAAAGGCCGCTCCAATATTGTCAACAATATTGGTCACCTTACCAACATAGATATTCCCTAAAATTCCCGGCTCCTGCTTAGGATAAATTTGTAAATTAACCAATTTTTTTTCGGAAAAATGAGCCATTAAAAGCCCCTCTTTTTCCTCTTCTTTGTAATTGGTAATAATTAATCTGCTATTCAATAATTTCACCTATCTCTCCCAAGGAAATAAAATCTTTTGTAAATGTATCCAGACGTTCTACATGATAAGAAAAAGAAGGTAATTCTCTACCTAAGTAATCATAAAATGCCTGTAAAACTAAATTAGGTTTTAAATTGTTTTCGCTTCCGCTAGTAACCCTAAGATAAAGCGTCTTATCGGAGGGGTATGAAAAATCATGGATGAAAGGTCTTATATCAACAGAATTTTCACTTTTTTTTGTCTTTTTTACTACCATGATTTCTTTTTGTTCCATAAATATTTTAAACTTTTCTTCAAAGTCATCAAAGTAAGACTCATCCTTTATAGTTACCAGGTAGTCTGCTCCTCCTACCAGAGTCATCGCCTTATCCTTTTTATTTTCTGCTACCTGGCGAATACTCTCTATCGTAACCCCCTCTACCATAACCTCATTTAAGCGCTTTATCATATCAGCAGACGTTGTTAGCGTATTTAAATCCACATCAAAATATTCTCCACGGCTGGTCACACCCACGCCTAAGGGAGAAGCAAAAGACATAATCATATGCGGACTAAATCCTTCTGAAAATGCCACATCAAACTCTGCTCTTCTTAGTGCTTTTTGAAAATATCTCATCATATCAAGGTGGCCTACATACTGAATCGGCCCTTGCTTTGTAAATTTCACTCTAACCCTCAATACACACACCTCCCTTATATTTTCCCGCTCCGCAACCACTACATCTGTCTTTACAGTTTGGAGTAACCTTAGCATTTTTTGCATTCTCCCACTCACGCAGTAAGAACTTTTTGCTAACCCCAATGTCAATAAAATCCCAAGGGAACAGCTCCTCTTTACTTCTTTCTCTAAAGATATAAAAACCGATATCTATCCCTGTCTTTTCAAAGGCATTCATCCATCTTTGCTTATCAAAAAACTCAGACCATGCATCAAAAATGGCACCGTCTTTATAAGCTTGATAAATAACTTCAGCCACTTTTCTGTCTCCTCTGGCAAAAACACCCTCCAGGACAGTTACATCCGGTTCATGCCAGTTATAACGAATACTTTTTTGATTTAGCTGAGAGCGAATTTCATTTTTTACAATTTTCGCCCGATTGATGTAGCCTTGCTCCGGAAACATAGCAGACCATTGAAACGGCGTAAAAGGTTTTGCCACAAAAAAGGAGGTACTTACCGTAATTTGACATTTTCCGTTTCTCTCCTGCTTGGGTATCTCATAATATTTTTCTGCAATTGCCTCTGCCAAATGGGCAATCGCCTTCATATCTTCTTCTGTTTCCGTTGGCAATCCCAGCATAAAGTATAATTTTACCTTATTCCATCCCCCATCAAAGGCTTCTTTAGCACCCTGCAAAATCACTTCTTCGGTAAGCCCCTTATTAATCACATCTCTCATCCGTTGGCTCCCTGCTTCCGGTGCAAAGGTCATACTACTCTTTTTTATGTCCTGAACTTTGCTCATAACATCCAAAGAAAAGGCATCAATTCTAAGTGACGGAAGAGAGATATTAATGCCCTTTCCTTTAATCTCTTCTATTAAGTAGGTTACAATTTCTTTTAACTGTGAGTAGTCACTGGAGCTTAAGGAACTAAGAGAAATTTCCTCATGCCCCGTATTCTTTAGCATTTTACTCGCTGTTTCCTTTAAAAATTCTACACTCCTTTCTCTTGTCGGTCTATAAAGCATACCTGCCTGACAAAATCTACAGCCTCGAATACAACCTCTTTGTATTTCTAAAACCACCCTATCCTGCGTTGCCTTAATAAATGGGACAATAGGAGCCTCAGGATAGTAGGTATCCGCCATATCCATTACCAGCTGTTTATCAACGACTGCCGGCACATCCTCATAAAGCGGCAAAAATTCTGCCAAAGTCCCGTCCTCATGATAAGTCGCCTGATAAAGTGAAGGAACATAAATACCTGAAATATGTGAAGCCTGTCTTAAAAAATCCGCCCTGGACAATCCCTTTTTTTTGCACTCTCTATAAAGAGCAATAAGCTGTGGATAAACGGTCTCACCCTCTCCCATATAAAACATATCAAAAAACGGCGCAAGCGGTTCCGGATTATAGGTACAGGGGCCACCCCCAATCACGATTGGAAGATCCTCCCCCCTGTCTTTTGCAAAAATAGGAATATCGGATAAGTCTAAAATCTGCAAAATATTGGTATAACACATCTCAAACTGAATAGTAATTCCTAAAAAATCAAAATCTTTCACCTTATCTTGGGATTCCAATGCAAATAGAGGAATCGACTTTTCCCTCATAATCTTATCCAAATCCGGCCAGGGAGAATAGACTCTTTCACACCAGACGCCCTCCTGTTTATTAAACATATCATACAAAATTTGAATTCCCAAATGGGACATACCTATTTCATAGACATCCGGAAAGCACATACAAAAACGAACATCCACATCCTTTTTATCTTTCATCACAGCATTGACTTCTCCGCCGATATATCTGGCGGGCTGTTCCACCTGCATCAATATTTCTTCTGCTAATGCTAACTTACGCATTTACAACCTCTCTTTTCTGCTATAATTTTTCACAAGTGCTAAAAGCAAAAGAAACTCCACCTTACAAAAACCCCACTAATCTTTAAGGTCTTTCTTTAACTTGTAGCACGCCTACATGTTTTGCAAGCTTTATTAACTTAATTTGCGACCGTCAAATACAGTCCCAAAAGCTGACTGTGCCTGCTCATCGCCATAACAAAAATATAGATGGTAACGAATTTCCATTACCATCCATACCCAAAATTATTATATACATTCTCCATTTAAAGTGCAAGGAAGTTTCTCCTTCAATTTATCTGCATAAACTTATAAAAACAATAACTAATCTGCCAGC
>DATCYL010000027.1:0-12676 GCA_036570305.1 Lachnospiraceae bacterium | reverse complement strand
TTGTCAAGAGACCATTAAAACGACTTGTTTTTTGGCGAATATGGAAGACTTTGCGGCTTTTAATGAAATTTATGCAGAATATTTTGTAAACAAACCGGCACGTTCTTGTGTAGCAGTAAAGACATTGCCTAAAAATGTATTAGTTGAAGTTGAAGCGATTGCTCAAATAAAAGAATTAACTTGATAAAAAATAACCTGCCTGTGTGCAAGAGATTTTTTCTAATCCTTGGGATTGGAAAAGACCTGTGTGCAGGCAGGTTTTTTTGTAAGAAACTATAAAGTGTAGGCATATCTAAAAGGGTGATTTTTACTTTTTAAAATTTTTAGATAAATACAGTTTATAATGAACTTGAAGAGATTTTTTCTCGCCAAACAGATGCATTTTATGAGAACTTTACTGAATGGAAAATCAGTTTTGAAAATATCTGATAAAAGAGTCAATTACCCACTGGTTAGAAAGGTTTTCATTAAAACAAAGCATCAGAGATCTTTTGGGAATAGAAAAGCTCAAATTCAAGGGGGATAAGTTTTTTCGTCCGGGATATTTGGGTGAGAGCATAAAATCGGGGACGAAGGCAATACCAAGACCAATCTCGGCAAAATCAATCAAAAGGTCATTGCTGCTAAGTTCTATTTCCGGAAATAGCGAGAGTTTTTTCTGTTCAAAAATATTATGAAGAAATTGACTGGTGGTACTTTTTTGGTTTAATGTCATAAGTGGGAAGTTTTGTAGCTCTTCCTGCCGGATAGTATGGTGTATTTCCGGAAAGAATTTGGGATTTGCAACAAAAACATCCTGAAATTCAAACACAGAAAATTGATTTTTTATGGTGCTTAATTTGGTGTTGGGGCTATTTACAAAAATCAAATCGACTTGCTGTTGTTTTAATAAATCTACACAGGCATAGGAGGTTTGGTTGGTTACATGGATACTTACGTTGGGATAATCATGGTGAAAACGCTGTAAGTAGGGGACAAGAAAGTAACGACAGATAGTGTCGCTGGCACCGATGCGTAGTTGTCCGTAAACAGTATCGGGGCGAACAAGTTCTTCTTCCCCCTTGGAAATAAGTGCCAGGGCAGGGCTTATACGAGAAAACAGTGTTTCTCCTTCAGGCGTTAGGGATACATGCTTGGTACTTCTTACAAAAAGAGTGTGTCCCAATTTTTCCTCCAGACTTTTAATAGCTTGACTGACAGCTGATTGTGAGATGAAAAGCTGTTTTGAGGCTTCAGAAAAGCTTAAACAAGTAGATACATAATAAAAAACACGATAAAGTTCCAAATTAATATTCATAGAGCCTCCAATAAGTATTGCTAATGAATTAAATAAGTTATATTAATTTTACTTATAAACATAGTCATAGTATCATAATAGATATAAGAATGTAAAGGTAGCTAATGCCATAAGGTGGCAGAAAGGGGAAATATGGGGCAGGTAAGAAGAGTTTACGTTGAAAAAAAGCCGGACTTTGAAGTAAAAGCTAAAGAATTAAAGCATGAAATTAGAGGGTATTTGGGGATTACTTCCATAACCAAGGTTCGTATTGCCATTCGTTATGATGTAGAAAATATTTCAGAAGACATTTATGAAAAAGCACTAACAGGTATTTTTTCGGAACCGCCTGTAGATAATTTTTATAGAGAAACCTTGCCGATTGAGGATGGGGATTTGGTATTTTCGGTAGAATATCTGCCGGGACAGTTTGACCAGAGGGCGGATTCTGCTGTGCAGTGTGTGAAGTTTTTAAAGGAAGATGAGGAGCCTGTGATACATTCGGCGACAACCTATGTTCTTAGTGGAGAAATTACTGAGGAAGAGTTTTTGGCGGTTAAAAATTATTGTATTAATCCGGTTGATTCCAGACAGGCAGCTATGGAAAAACCGGAAACCTTAATTAGCATTTTTGAAGAACCCAAGGATGTTTTAATTTTCGACGGATTTATTGCGTTTTCAGAAGAAAAATTAAAAGAACTTTATGATCCCTTAGGTCTTGCTATGACTTTTAAGGACTTTTTGCATATCCAGAACTATTTTATTGGAGAGGAAAAAAGAGATCCGTCCATGACGGAAATCCGAGTGTTGGATACTTATTGGTCTGACCATTGCAGACATACCACATTTTCCACTGAACTTACAGAGGTAGCATTCGGTGAGGGCGATTATAAGGAACCTCTCGTGAAATCCTATGAAAGATATTTAAATGATCATAAAGAGATTTTTAAGGGAAAAGATGGAAAGTTTGTTTGTCTGATGGATTTGGCGCTGATGGCAATGAGAAAATTAAAGTTGGAGGGAAAACTTCACGATCAGGAAGAATCAGAGGAAATCAATGCTTGCAGTATCGTGGTTCCTGTGGATGTAGACGGTGTGGAAGAAGAGTGGCTGATTAACTTTAAGAATGAAACCCATAACCATCCAACGGAAATTGAGCCTTTCGGTGGTGCGGCAACCTGCCTGGGAGGAGCTATCCGTGACCCGCTTTCAGGACGTACCTATGTTTATCAGGCAATGAGAGTTACAGGTGCGGCAGACCCTACAAGACCGGCAAAAGAAACCTTGAGGGGAAAACTTTCTCAGAAAAAGATTGTTCGTTCCGCAGCAGACGGCTACAGTTCTTATGGAAACCAGATTGGCTTGGCTACCGGCTATGTAAAAGAGATTTATCATCCTGATTATGTAGCAAAACGTATGGAAATCGGTGCTGTTTTAGGCGCTGCTCCAAGGCGTGCGGTTATTAGAGAGACTTCCGATCCGGGTGATATTATTATTTTACTCGGAGGCAGAACAGGACGAGACGGATGTGGCGGAGCAACCGGCTCCTCTAAAGTGCACACGGAAGAGTCCATAGAGACTTGCGGTGCGGAAGTACAAAAGGGAAATGCACCCACAGAGAGAAAAATCCAAAGAATGTTTAGGCGGGAAGAGGTCAGCCGTCTGATTAAAAAGTGTAATGATTTCGGTGCGGGTGGAGTATCGGTAGCCATTGGAGAGCTGGCAGCAGGATTACAGATTAATTTAGACAAGGTGCCAAAAAAATATGCAGGTTTGGACGGAACGGAGATTGCTATTTCGGAGTCACAAGAGAGAATGGCTGTAGTGGTGGACCCTAAAGATGTAGATAGATTTTTAGATTATGCAAAAGAAGAAAATCTGGAGGCTGTGCAAGTAGCGGTAGTTACCAAAGAACCGAGACTGATACTGTCTTGGAGAGGAAAAGAAATTGTAAATCTTTCCAGAGCTTTTTTGGATACCAACGGGGCACACCAAGAGACTAAGGTTTTTGTGGAGATTCCAAAAGCCGAGGAAAATGCTTTAAAAGAAGTGGACAAGGTAGGCGATATTAAGAAAAAATGGATGACTACTCTGGCAGACTTAAATGAGTGTTCCCAAAAGGGGCTGGTGGAAATGTTTGACGGTTCTATCGGAGCAGCTTCTGTTTTTATGCCTTATGGAGGGAAATATCAGTTGACAGAAACTCAAGCAATGGTAGCAAAGGTTCCTGTTTTAAAGGGAAATACAGAAACTGTGACCATGATGAGCTATGGTTTTGATCCTTATCTTTCCTCATGGAGTCCTTACCATGGAGCTGTTTATGCAGTGGTAGAATCTATAGCAAGGATTATTGCAGCAGGTGGTGATTATCGAAAGATTCGTTTTACTTTCCAGGAATACTTTAAGCGTATGAGTGAGGATGCCAAGCGTTGGGGACAGCCATTTTCAGCCCTGCTTGGAGCCTATGAGGCACAGTTGCAGTTTGGTCTGCCATCCATAGGTGGAAAAGACAGTATGTCAGGAAGCTTTAATGATATTGATGTTCCTCCGACTTTGGTTTCTTTTGCTGTGGATATTGCAAAAGTAGGAGATGTTATTACCCCTGAACTAAAAAAAGCAGGAAATGCTTTAATTTGGGTAAGAATTCCTAAAGATGAGTATGATTTGCCGGATTACAGTAAGGTAAAAGACCTCTATAAAAATCTTCAAGCGGATATTCAGGAGAAAAGGGTAGTGTCTGCCTATGCTTTAGACAGACAGGGCTTGGTTCCTGCTATTAGCAAAATGGCTTTTGGAAATAAATTGGGTCTAGACTTAAATGACAAGGTGTCAGAAAGTGATTTATTCTCTCCTGCCTTTGGAGACCTTGTGTGTGAGGTGGCAAAGGAAGATTTGGATAGCCTGATTTGTGCTCATAGGGTTATTGGAGAAGTGACAGAAAAAAGAGAGTTTACTTATAAGGATGTGGTCATTTCACTGGAGGAAGCCTTAGAGGAGTGGAAGTCTACCTTAGAGAAAGTTTTTAAGACCAATTCCAAGGAAGAGGTAAAAGAAGAAAATCTTTCCGACATTAAAGTAAATAATGAGAAGATAAGCGGTGGGATTTATAGAGGAAAAGAGATTTACCTTTGCAAAGAAAAAGTGGCAAAACCTACGGTATTTATTCCTGTATTTCCGGGAACCAACTGCGAGTACGATTCGGCAAGAGCCTTTGAGGCGGCGGGTGCAAATGTAATTACCAGGGTCTTTAAAAACTTAGATGCTCAAGGAATCAGAGATTCTGTTGCAGCCTTTGAGAGTGCTATTGAAAAGTCTCAAATGATTATGTTTCCGGGTGGATTTTCCGCAGGTGATGAACCGGACGGTTCTGCTAAGTTTTTTGCAACTGCTTTTCAAAATGCAAAAATCAAAGAGGCTGTAGAGAAGCTTTTAAATGAAAGAGACGGTTTGGTATTAGGAGTTTGTAACGGTTTCCAGGCATTAATTAAACTTGGATTGGTTCCAAATGGCAGTATTACAGGGCAGAGAGCGGATAGTCCAACTCTAACCTACAATACGATTGGCAGACATATTTCTAAGATGGTTTATACCAAAGTAGTAAGCAATAAGTCACCTTGGCTGAAAAATGCAAGCTTAGGTGGAGTATACTGCAATCCGGCATCTCATGGAGAAGGGAGATTTGTTGCCAATGAGGAGTGGATAAAGAAACTCTATGAAAATGGTCAAATAGCTACCCAATACTGTGACTTTGAAGGCAATATTTCCATGGATGAAGAATGGAATGTCAATGGCTCTTACTATGCAATAGAAGGAATTACAAGTCCGGATGGAAGAGTTTTTGGAAAGATGGCACATTCTGAAAGACGAGGAGACGGTGTAGCCATTAATATTTACGGTAACCAGGACTTGGCTATCTTTAAGTCAGGTGTGGAGTATTTTTTGTAGGATAGGGATTATCCTAATAGTATTACAGATGACTTAAAAGAGGCAGGATAAAAAATAGGGGAAAAGGGGATAGTTCATTTTGCGGACTGTCTCCTTTCTTGTTCTGTAAGAAATAAGAGACTTTTTATAAATGGGGAAAAGCTTTGCAGCTCAAACAGAGACTTCTTAGGATATTACTTTGAGTGTATTAAAAATAAGGGGAATAGAAGAGTGTCTGAGGGAATTTTTTAAAAAATATATGATATTAAAACAATTTTGAAAAAAGTGTTGACAAAGCCAATAATAACTTATATAATAACAAAGCAAGTTGAGTTTACGACTTGTAAACGTGGGATCTTAGCTCAGCTGGGAGAGCATCTGCCTTACAAGCAGAGGGTCACAGGTTCGAGCCCTGTAGGTCCCACTTAAAAAAGAATATGGCGAGATAGCTCAGTTGGCTAGAGCACACGGTTCATACCCGTGGTGTCGAGGGTTCAAATCCCCCTCTCGCTATTTAGAATCAGTCTTTAGATAGACTGATTTTTTTGTTATCTAAAAACAATAAAAATGAAGACCTTTGATGAGACTTTATGATTTTCGGTCAAGGGAATTTAAGAGTCTGTTGCTTCTGATAGTGGTAAGATAGGTGGATTGTCCAAGATTTTAAAGACTTGTGATTTGTGATATTTAGGTATCCTCATACAGATGGAACTGGATTTTCATAAGATAAGAGCTGTTTATTAAAATAATAAGACAGCTCTTTTGGTGTTTTAATCCAGTTTAATGTTGGCAAAAAGAGAAGCCAAATTTGTAGTGATAGATTCACTTTGTGGCAATTCTATTTCTTCTTCCAATACATCCTGTGAAGCGACATCCTCTAAAGCTTTCATGCTAAGACTTAGCTTGCCGTCTTTGATGTCAATTACCTTTACTTTAATAGTGTCATTGACAGCTAAAAGAGCAGAAGGATGTTTGATTTTCTTTTGGCTGATTTGGCTGATGTGCAAAAGTCCCGAAAGACCGTTTCCTATATTGACAAAAGCTCCGTAAGGCTGCAAACTTTCTACTTTTCCCTCGGTAACAAGACCGATTTCTACATTGGAAACTTTGACTCTATTTTCCTCGTCAGTTTTTTCTCTTAACAATTCTCTGGCAGATAAAACTAGTTTTTTAGAAACTTTTTCTACAGTAATTACACGAACCTGAATGCTTTTAAAAAGCCAGTCCTCTAAGTTTTCTACATAGCTAAGAGATAGTCTGGAGGCAGGAATAAACCCGCGGATTCCCTCTACATAAGCAATAACTCCACTGTTTACGATACCGGTGATTTTTACATCTAAAACAGTCTCTTCTTCCTTGTATTTTTCTAAAAGCTCCCATGATAGTATTTGGTCGGCTTCTTTTTTGGAGAGAAGAATATTTCCTTGTCCATCATCAGTGGAGATTACCATAGCGGTGATTTCATCTCCGATAGTGATATCATTTTTGATGGAAAAATCGGGAGCATCTGTATAATCGGCTAAGTGAATGATGCCCTCTGTGTAGTACTGTAAGTCTAGGATGATTTCTGTATCCGTAGTGCCAATGACAGTAGCAGTGATAATATCTCCAACAGAAATTGTTTTAAAGGACGCTTCTAATTCTTTTTCAAAATCAGCCATAGACTCGACTTTTTTTGTGTTTATGTCCATGTCATTTATACCTCCATATTCTTTTTATATTATGATAGCATATAAATTGCTTTTTTGTGTAAAAAACGATAAAATGAAAGAGTATTTGTTGCTAAAAACAAAGCATTTTTTAAACAGATGCTTATAATATAGGAGATAAAAAATGAGAGTAGGTATGGGATATGATGTCCATAGACTGGTAGAGGGGCGTGATTTAATAGTAGGAGGAGTAAAGATTCCTTATGAGAAAGGGCTTTTAGGTCATTCGGATGCGGATGTTCTTCTTCATGCGATTATGGATGCTCTCTTGGGGGCTGCAGGACTGGAAGATATAGGAAGCCATTTTCCGGATAGTGATCCAAAGTATAAGGGCGCTTCTTCCTTGGAGCTTTTAAAAGAGGTAGGACAAAAATTGGAAGAAAAACTGTATTTTATTGAAAATATTGATGCGACTATTATAGCTCAGGAGCCTAAAATGCGTCCCTATATTGGGGAGATGAAAAAAAAGATAGCAAAAGTTTTGTGTCTGGAAGAGGATAGAATCAATATTAAAGCGACAACGGAAGAGGGACTTGGATTTACCGGAAAGAAAGAGGGAATCAGTGCCCAGGCAATCTGTGCTATCGATTATATGCTAGACACCTTGCAGGACGACCGACTATCTTCTGCTTGCGGAGGATGTGGAGGTTGCTGTAAGGGCTAGATAAATAAAACGTTTGGTAACCGGGTTTTCCTTGACAAAATATAGTCATTTTCATAGACTAATATTTATGATTTGCCTTAGAAAACAGAGGTTATGAGGAAATACTTAAAGAGCAGTAGGTAGATGTAATTGAGGGGACACTGTGAGATATAGGAGTAATTATGGGATTTATTAGGGATTTAAAAGAAGAATTTTTAATTATTAAGGAGAGGGATCCTGCTATAAAAAATCATTGGGAAGTTATGTTATATCCCTATTTCTGGGCTCTTCGATCTTATAGAAAAGCACATAAACTGTATATGGCAGGGCACTATTTTAGGGCAAGAAGAATTTCTCAAAAAGCAAGAAAAAAGACCGGCATTGAGATTCATCCGGGTGCCAAAATCGGTAAGGGGCTTTTTATTGACCATGGTTCAGGTGTGGTGATAGGGGAGACGACCGTTATAGGAGATAATGTAACCTTATACCAGGGGGTTACTTTAGGGGGAACAGGAAAAGAAATCGGAAAACGACATCCTACCCTGTGTGATAATGTAATGGTAAGTGCGGGAGCTAAATTGCTTGGTTCTTTTACGGTAGGAGAAAATGCAAAAATCGGTGCGGGAAGTGTGGTTTTAAAGGAAGTACCGCCAAATTCCACAGTGGTAGGAGTGCCGGGACGCGTGGTCAAACGTGATCAGGTAAAAATTCCTCGCACAGATATGGATCAGAGCCATTTGCCGGATCCGGTACAGGAGGATTTGGTTCGTCTGCAAAAAGAAAATGCAGATCTCTACAAATGTATTCACACATTGGAGCGTGAATTGAACGAATGCAGGAGCGGAAATTGCCCTGATAAAAAGGAGATATAAATGAAAGTTTATAATACATTAACAAAACAAAAAGAAGAATTTATCCCTTTAAAAGAGGGAGAGGTAAAAATGTATGTCTGCGGACCTACTGTATATAATCTCATTCATATAGGAAATGCAAGACCTATGATTGTTTTTGATACAGTGAGAAGATTTATGGAGTACAAGGGCTATAAGGTGAATTTTGTTTCTAATTTTACGGATGTGGATGATAAAATTATTGCCAAAGCCATACAAGAAGGAGTATCGGCAGATGAAATTTCTACTCGTTACATAAAGGAGTGTAAAAAGGATATGTCGGCTATGAATGTAAAGCCGGCAACAGTGCACCCCTTAGCAACCCAAGAGATTGACGGAATGGTAGAAATGATTTCTGATTTAATTGATAAGGGCTATGCTTATCCTGTTAATGGCACCGTTTATTTTAGAACGCGCAAATTTAACGAGTATGGAAAGCTATCTCACAAAAATCTGGATGATTTGCGTAGCGGCAACAGAGATTTGCAGGTAACCGGGGAAAATCAAAAAGAAGATCCTTTGGATTTCGTTTTATGGAAACCTAAAAAAGAGGGAGAGCCTGCCTGGAAATCTCCATGGGGAGAGGGTCGCCCCGGATGGCATATAGAGTGTTCAGTGATGTCTAAAAAATATTTGGGGGAAGAAATTGATATTCATGCTGGTGGAGAGGATCTGGTCTTTCCTCACCATGAAAATGAGATTGCCCAAAGTGAATGCTGCAATGGAAAAATCTTTGCAAGATACTGGCTTCATAATGCTTTTTTAAATATAGACAATAAAAAAATGTCAAAATCTTTGGGAAATTTCTTTACGGTTAGGGATATTTCCGAAAAATATGATTTACAGGTGCTTCGTCTTTTTATGTTAAGCGCCCACTATAGAAGTCCTCTAAATTTCAGTGATGAATTAATGAATGCGGCAAAGTCGTCCTTGGAGCGTATCAGAACGGGTGTAGATTATCTAAAGGATTTAAAAAAGCTTGCAAATAAAGAACTTATAAGGGAAGAGGAAAAAGAATCTTTAAAAGAGATTGCTGAGTTTGAAAAGGCATTTACAGAGGCAATGGAAGATGATTTTAATACGGCAGACGCCATTTCTTCTATTTTTGAATTGATTCGTTATACAAATACTCATGCAGATAAGGAAAATTCCATAGAGTGGTTGGATTATGCCTTGTCCACACTGGTGAAATTATCTGATATTTTAGGCTTGCTCGTAGAAACAGAGGAGGAAGACTTGGATTCAGAAGTGGAGAAGTTGATTCAAGATAGACAAAATGCCAGAAAAGATAAAAACTTTGCAAAGGCAGATGAAATCAGAGACCGTCTGCTTGCTATGGGTATTGAGTTAAAAGATACCAGAGATGGAGTTAAATGGAAGAGAATTTAGACTATTTAGACCAACTTTTTTCTTTGGAAATGCCGGATATTCGTTCCTATTCTTCCTTGACTCTGGCATATATCGGTGATGCCATCTATGAATTGGTGATACGAACAATTCTGGTTAAAAGGGGGAATAAACAGGTAAATAAATTGCATAAAGAGGCGGCGGGACTGGTAAAAGCCAAGGCTCAGTCGGCAATGGTTATAGGACTTCTCCCCCTGCTTAGTCCAAAAGAGGTGGGTGTCTATAAAAGAGGAAGAAATGCCAAATCTTTTACCAAGGCAAAAAATGCCAGTGTGATGGAATATCGCCATGCTACAGGCTTTGAAGCTTTGATGGGCTATCTTTATTTAACAGGACAAAGTAAACGTATGATGGATTTGATTTATCAGGGAATGCCTTTTGTGGAAGAAGAAAAGAAGGATTGGCATAATTAAAATTCCAATCAGGAAAGAGGAAAATATGGAAAACGAAAATAAAATAGAGGGAAGAAATGCTGTTTTAGAGGCTTTTCGAGCGAAAAAGGCGGTGGATAAGCTCTATGTCTTAGATGGATGTCAGGATGGCCCCATAAAAAGTATATTAAGAGAGGCGAGGCGCCAGGATACTATTTTGCAGTTTGTGGATAAAAACCGTTTGGATCAGATGTCAGAAACGGGAAAGCACCAGGGTGTAATTGCTATTACCGCATCTTATGATTATGCCAGTATAGAAGATATTTTAGAAAATAGCAGAAAAAAAGGGGAGCCTCCCTTTATTATTCTACTGGATGGAATAGAGGATCCTCACAATCTGGGGGCTATTATTCGTACAGCTAATCAAGCGGGCGCTCATGGTGTTATTATTCCTAAAAGACGGGCGGTGGGGCTTACTGCAACGGTAGCCAGAACCTCAGCAGGAGCTATTAATCACACTCCGGTTGCCAAAGTGACAAATCTGGCAACGACCATAGATAAGCTAAAAAAAGAGGGCTTGTGGTTTGCTTGTGCTGATATGGGAGCTTCTCCTATGTATGATGTGGACTTAAAAGGTCCGATCGGTTTAGTCATAGGAAATGAGGGAGAGGGTGTTAGTCACCTGGTAAAAGAAAAGTGTGATTTTACCGTATCAATTCCTATGTATGGAAATATTGATTCTTTAAATGCGTCGGTAGCGACGGGTATTTTGGCTTATGAAATTGTAAGACAAAGAAGAATGTGAGAGATTATGGAAAGCTGGGAAAGTTTATCGGATGAAGAATTGATTTTGCTTGCAAAAAAAGACAGGGAAAGATCCGGAGAGATTGTAGAATTTTTGCTGGAAAAATATAAACCTTTAGTCAAAAAAAAGGCGAGGACTCTCTTTTTGATCGGTGGAGAAAGAGAAGACTTGATACAGGAGGGAATGATAGGGCTTTTTCGTGCTATAGAAGATTATAGAAGGGAAAAAAAGGCATCCTTTTATACTTTTGCCTCCCTTTGTATAGACAGGCAGATGTATGGGGCAATCGAAAAACAAAACAGAAGAAAGCACAGTCCCTTAAATGAATATGTGTCTATGAGTGAAATTGAGGGTGGCGAAGAATTTGCCAAGCAAAGGCTAAATCCGGAAAAGCTTTTGATTGATCAGGAAAATTTAGACAAACTTTTTATGGATATACAAAAGCTTTTAAGTTCTTTTGAATTAAGGGTATTGGATTTGTATTTGGAGGGAAATGACTATAGGCAGATAGCCAAGCATTTAAAAAAGTCGGAAAAGTCGATTGACAATGCCCTGCAAAGAATTAAAGGAAAGTTGCGTATGCGTGGAATATATTAGTTTAAAAAAGGGAGGGAAACCTCTCTTTTTTGCTGTGGCAATGAGCTGAGTAGGGAAGACTATCTTGAGAGAAAATAAAAATAAAAAGTCCTGAGAATCAGGACTTTTAAAATAAGCTGTTGACGGGAACTTTTAAGGAACTCTACTACCCTTGATTTGTGAGGAAATACAAGGGTTTTAAGCTATAAAATTCCTTTTATGGGGCATTTATGGGGCAAGCTATAAAATACCTACGTTCTCAAATTCGGCATTATCCCGCTCTTTTTGCCTGCTTGTGATGTGTAGATATATATCACGTGTAACACGGCTATTTGCGTGCCCCAAGCGCCTAGATATAGCTTCAAGAGATACTCCTGCCTCTGCCATGAGAGAAGTGTGTGTATGTCTAAGGATATGGGTGGATATCGACCGACCGAGACAGACTTGCGAATTTTCTTTTAGGTATTTGTTATAGCTATAGTAATTGACATAATTTCCATTCTCATCAGCAAATAGGAGAGGGGAAGAGTGGCCATATCTCAAATTATTGTTAAGGCTTTCCTGGTAAATCTCATTACATAGATGATAAAGCTCTTTCTGCATATATACTTGTCGCTTAGAAGTAAAAGTTTTGGGGCTGTTTGTGGCTTTATTTATGTGGTCAAGGGTTTTATCAATATAAATCAAGCGCGCCTTAAAATCGAAATTATTGCGTTCTAGAGCCATAGCTTCTCCTACACGGATTCCACTTAAGACCATTAGCTGTGTGAGCTGGTGCCAAACTTTTATATCCATAGCATCAAGTAGAGTGTGTAATTCCTTTTTTTCTAAATATTTATTTTTTAACTTTTGATTTTTTTCAGGATTGGGTAGGGCTTTGAGCTTGTCTATCCAGTGTATATCTTTTACATAATCATTTTCATAAGCCCAACGAATAAAAGCCTTAAATCTTGTGAGACGCTCATTGTAAGTACCAGGATTGCTCTTTTTATAAAATGCGGTTTTGATAGTATTCGCATTAAGCCTGTCTACAAGAATATCTTTATCTAAAAGTTTTAAAAGTGTACGGGTATAT
>DATCYL010000026.1:0-7355 GCA_036570305.1 Lachnospiraceae bacterium | reverse complement strand
AAGGAACTTCCGTTCCCCATCCCCGCAGGATTCTTCTCTCCCCCACACGACGACCGGATGCCACCATCAGATAAATAAAGGTTACCAGACATAAGACTGCCGACAAGCTTGCAATAATATAAATCCAGTATTTTAAAAGATAGAGAATATGTAGACCTATCACAATATCAGATTCAGAGGACTCTCTTAAGATACTCTCATGCATCAGGACAGAAACATCCACTATCGTGACTCCCTTTTCTTCAGTCGATCTCATACCTGTCATATAAACCCCTTCCGGACCTACCTTCCATCTCTGCTTCCATTGATAACTTTCCGACTTATCTTCCTCTCTCTTTTTAGATATATATTCATAGACTTTTTCTCCTGTTTCTGTCTTGGTGATAGACAGCTTTGCAATACCTGCCTGATCGGCAATAGAATCCATAGAATCATGGTTTTTTTGCTTCCAGTTTTCTAACAAATAGGCAGTCTCTTGCTGAACCACACTCTCATATACATCTTTCCTTA
This sequence comes from Lachnospiraceae bacterium, assembly GCA_036570305.1. Taxonomy (GTDB): domain Bacteria; phylum Bacillota; class Clostridia; order Lachnospirales; family Lachnospiraceae; genus JAQVHQ01. Next base: position 6,845 of record DATCYL010000026.1, on the reverse strand, counting down.
CTTCTCTTTCCGACCGTGTGTAAATATTCCCCCCAAACATAATCACTATACTAATAAGACTTACACAAAAAAGTCCGCTCATAAGAACGAAAACCGTATAAGCTAGAGCCTTGATACCGGTACCATACACTTTTGAATATGGTTGTTCCAAAGATTTTATTTCTTCATATTCCTGCCCGGAGGATACCACTTCCTCCTGCCTTGTCTTTTCCCTAAACTTCAAAAATAGCTTCTTTAACATCTTGCCTATCCTTTCTCAATCTTATAACCTTGCCCCCAAATTACCTTTAAATATCTGGGATCTGCCGGATTAATTTCTACTTTTTCTCTCAAATGGCGGATATGAACTGCCACCGTATTTTCACTACCGTAAGGTGTTTCATTCCAAACCTTACTGTAAATCTCTTTAGGTGAAAACACCTTGCCCGGATGTTGCATGAAAAGTTTTAAAATTTCATATTCTTTTTTGGTAAGAGAAATCATCTCTCCATCCACTGTCACTTCTTTTGCATGGTCATCCATACTAATATTTCCGATGGTATAGGCGTCTTCTCTTTTTCCTCCGCCTCCCAGCTGAAAATATCTCCTAAGCTGAGACCTTACTCTGGCATTTACTTCTACCGGATTAAAAGGTTTTGTCACATAGTCATCTGCCCCCACAGTTAATCCTAAAACTTTATCCATATCCTCACTCTTGGCAGTCAGTAAAATAACAGGCACATTGCTCCATTTCCTTAGCTCTGCCAAGGCTTCAATGCCATCCATTTCCGGCATCATAATATCCAAAAGCACCAAATGAATGTCCTTTTCTTTTATGATTTCCAAAGCCTCTTTTCCTGTTCCTGCCTCAAAAAAAACTACATCCGAACTGCTCAAATAAATTTTTAATGCATTTACAATATCTTTTTCATCGTCACAAATTAATAAATTATACATGACTGCCTCCTTTACCCATATTATAAAAAATCCCTGTTTAAGATTAAACGGGAATACTCATTAAGTTTTGATTAAGTTCTTTTATTATACTAAAGCCCCGGCAAAGCCTCAAGTTCAAGTCTATACATCCATTTTCTACAACTTATCTAAACCCGTAAACTTCCTTACTATACTTTCTTCCCTTCAAGAAAACCATCTAGTGCTTTCCTTGAAAAAGTGCTATACTGAAATTATCATTCTATAGGGGGTATTTATTATGTTAAATGCAAAAGTTAGTGAACTTATTAATCAACAAATCAACGCGGAATTTTATTCTGCCTATCTTTACCTTGATTTTGCCAACTACTATTACGACCAAGGCTTGGACGGTTTTGCCAACTGGTACGATATTCAGGCACAGGAAGAAAGAGACCATGCTATGCTTATGAGAACTTATCTTCAAAATAACGGGCATCTTGTCACTTTTGACGAAATCAAAAAGCCGGAATATACTTACGAATCTGTTAAAGATCCTCTCAAATATTCATTATTGCATGAACAGAAAGTAACTCAATTAATTAACAGAATTTACAAAGCTGCAAACGAAGTGGATGACTACAGAACTATGCAATTTTTTGACTGGTTTGTAAAAGAGCAGGGGGAAGAGGAAAAAAATGCCGATGATATGCTAAAGAAATATGAACTTTTCGGATCTGACCCCAAGAGCCTTTATGCTCTAAATCAGGAATTGGCAAGCAGAACCTACGCTGCACCCTCTTTGACAATTTAAAATACAAAGCACCTAAAGAGGGGGTATTAAAGAATATTTCAAGTTAAAATAAGACTTGCTAAATGAAAATCTATAATTAGTAAAAGGGAGAAAAGACATCACATCTTTTCTCCCTTTTTATGTTAAGTTTAGCTGTCCTTCTTCTTTTTCTTTTCCCTAAGCTCTCTAAAGAATTGCGAAAGTAATAAAGAACATTCCTCCTTTAAAACGCCTGTCTCAACTTTCACCTTATGATTAAATCCATCCATTTCCAAAAGATTTAAGACAGAACCCGCACACCCTGCCTTAGCATTCATACTGCCTATAACTACCCTATCTATACGAGACTGCATCAAAGCACCCGCACACATTTGACAAGGTTCCAATGTCACATACATGGTACAGCCCTCCAAACGCCAATCTCCCAAAACTTTTCCTGCTCTTTTTATGGCAATAGTCTCTGCATGTGCCAGAGTATTTTTATCCCTATTTCTTCGGTTATAAGCTCTGGCTATGACTTTTCCCTCATATACGATAAGACAGCCTATAGGAACCTCCTCTATCGCATAGGCTTTTTTTGCCTGTCTTATAGCTTGTCTCATATAATGTCTATCTATCTTTTCTTCCTCTGACATCATTGCTTAATTACCTCTCTTATCATCATCAAAACAAAAACTTCATCCACTGATTAAGGGTCCTAAATACAATTTGGCAAGCTGACGTGCCCAGTTCGTCCCCATAATAAAAAAACACCCCAAAACGGAGTGTTTTTATCGAAGCGACAAGATTCGAACTTGCGACCTCTGCGTCCCGAACGCAGCGCTCTACCAAACTGAGCCACGCTTCGTGAAACAAAACTATTATACTGATTTTGTTTCAAAATGTCAATTCAAGTTTTCTATTTTTTTATTTTTTCTTGCCCATTTCAGATTTTATTGTTTACCTGTCTTTAACGACTTCCTCTTTAATACCCCTCATGATCTATTATTTACTTTAATTGACCTGATAAACATCCGCATACTGTAGACCAAATTGTAATGCCTGTTGATGAGTATCCATAAAAATATCTGCATGACCGTAAGGTGTACCCCTATCTTCTACCGTATAAACAACACCATTAATCTTTAGCTTGGTTCCGAAAGGTACCCCCGCCATAGCCACAGTGTGACCGGAAGTCGGCATAAGTCCACTGGCAGTCGGTTTGTTTGCCGTACCGCAACACTTTGCACATCCGCAGTAAGCTGTCAACTTAAATTTTCCCAGATAAGTTCCCTCTTGAGTGCCTGTTTCCGCCTCAACAGATTTCTCTTGTGCCGGGGGCGTTTCCACAGCTATCGGCTCTGTTTGTTGATGCACCTGGGAAATGGCCACAGTCTCCTCCTTTACCGCTCCACTTGATTGACTTGGTTTTTCCTGTGATGTTTTTTCCTTATTTGCCTTTTGACTTACCCTTGCCGCCTCTTCTGCCAATTTTATTGCTGCTGCCTGTGCTGCCGCTTCATTTTCTGCTCTTTGTTTTAAGTTAACAATATTTTTTTTCTGTTTTTCAAGATTTGCCAAATAAGCTGAAGTTTTTGCCTCTGCATCGGTAATTTGTGATTTGTATTCTGTGATTTTTTCATCGGTTTTTAAAACCACCGCTTCAATTTCTTCCTGCTTTTTTGTTTTTTCCTGCGCAAGAAGATCAATCTCTTCCTTTTCCTTTTCTACTTCTTTTTCTTTTTTTGCAATCATTTCTTTTGTTTTTTTATAATCTTTTAACTTCTCTCGATCATAACGAGAAATTTCATTGATAGCATCCGCTTTATTCAAAAAATCCACAAAGTCTTCAGATGCCAAAAGAATCTCTACATAGGAAGCACCGGACTGTTCATACATATACTGGATACGAAGTTTCATATCCTCATATTGTCTTTCTTCATCTTCCTTCGCTCTCTCTAAGCTTGCTTTTAAGCGGTCTAATTCCTGCCCCTTTTGACTTGCCTGTATCTGTACCTCTTCTAAACTCTTACTTAAAGAAGATAATTGATTATTTAAATCCAAAAGATAATTCTCCAACTCTTTCTTTTTATTGGTCAAGCCGGATAAATGATTGCTGGCATTTTGCAGTTGATTTTCCACCGATGTCTTTTCCTGCTCTGCCGCTTTTAACTGTTCGGTCGTGTTCGCATAGACAGGTAGCAAACTACTGTTCAAATATACTACTGTCAGCAAAGCACACCAAAGTTTTTTTATCTTCATAATCTTCCCTCTCTATAGTCATTTGTATCACTTTCAAGCTTACAAATTTTCTATGCGTGCAAAGATTATAACATATCTTTTACAAATTTGAAAGTTTTTTGTCTTTTATGTAACATCTCTGTAACATCTAACGTTTTTTTCTTGTGCCACTTACACTTACCCGCCACCAGATATAGTAGAAAAAAAGCCCCAAAGAAAACTTTTTCCTATTTTCTTTGGAGCTTTTTTCTTATTTTCTCTTTAAATTTTGTTTATTTTTTACAAATTTTACACTTCTACTTCTTCCAGTAATGCTTCTTTATACTTTTCCAAGATAATTTTTTGAATTACTTCTCTCGTGGAGGAGTTAATAGGATGTGCAATGTCTCTATATTCTCCATCGCTCGATTTTCTGCTTGGCATAGCTATAAACAATCCTTTTTCTCCCTCTATTACCTTAATATCATGTACTACAAATTCCTCATCCAATGTAATAGATACTACCGCTTTCATTTTTCCTTCTTTTGATACTTTACGCACTCTTACATCTGTAATATTCATCTTTTTTACCTTCCTTTTGTATTAAATTATGCTCTTATAAGATGCTTTTATTATTTTAAATGACATAACGGTCATTTTTTTCTACAACAATTTTTATTCCATCTTCTCCCACAAATCTGGAATTTGCTCGAATGGTGTCCCTGCTTTCTACAATACAATTTTCAATATAAGAATTATCACCGATATAAACGTCATTAAGAATAATAGAATTTTTAATGACACAATTATTTCCTATAAATACTTTTTTAAAAATCACAGAATTTTCTACTTGTCCATTCACAATACATCCACTCGAAATCAGACTGTTTTTCACATCACTTCCCGGATTATACTTGGCAGGAGGTAAATCATCTACCTTAGAATACACATTGGGATACTGCCTAAAAAAGTAATCTCTTACTTCAGGTTTTAAAAAGTCCATATTCGTTTTATAATAGGATTCTGCCGTGGAAATATTACTCCAATAAGAATTAATGCGATATCCATAAATCCTCTTTAAATTTTTATAACGAATCAAGATATCTTTTACAAAATCATAGCGATCTTCCCTTGCGCAACTCTCCAAAAGCTCTATCAACTGTCTTCTTCTTAGAACGTAAATTCCTGTTGATACCGTTAAGAAATCTGTAGCCATAGGCTTTTCCTCAAAGGATTCAATTCTGCAATCTTCGTTCATTTTGATAACACCGAAACGAGAAGTATCTTCCATTGGACAATCTGTACAAACCACCGTTACATCCGCCCGCTTGGCGATGTGGTATTCCAAAACTTTGTTATAATCCAACTTATAGACTCCATCTCCCGCAGCAATCACTACGTAAGGTTCATGGCTATTTTTTAAAAAATCCAAATTTCTATAAATGGCGTCGGCAGTGCCCCTATACCACCAACTGTTATCGGCAGTAATCGTTGGAGTAAATACGTAAAGCCCTCCCTGTTTACGTCCAAAATCCCACCATTTCGAAGAGCTTAAGTGCTCGTTTAAGGACTTGGCATTATATTGTGTAAGCACTGCTACTTTCTGAATATGAGAATTGACCATATTGCTTAAAGCAAAGTCAATACTACGAAAGCTTCCCGCGATAGGCATTGCAGCAACCGCCCGTTTATTGGATAATTCCCTCATTTTACTGTTATTTCCGCCGGCTAATATTATCCCTAAAGCTCTCATGATTTGCCACCCCCTCTTTTGTCTCGTATCACTCCTCCGCTAGGCAGACAAGCATCCGGATAATCCTCTTCTTTTGTTTCTCCGGCAATGGCAGTATTTTTTCCTATTGTTACATTTGACGGAATCACCGCTTTTTCTCCTATAGTTACCAAACCAAAAGAGTAGACACTCGGCTTATAACAATTTGGAACATCCTCTCCTACACCCATACTGACGTTATCACCAACCACAACGCTTTCAGCGATAATCGCCTTATCTATATGGCAGTTTTCTCCTATCACAGCATGCTTCATGATAATGGAATCTCGAACCACACTTCCTTTTTTAATCGTTACATCCGTTCCTATAACAGAATTATAAACCTCTCCGTAAATTTCCGTTCCCTCACCGATAAGGCTTCTTTCAACAACAGCTGTATCCGCTATATATTGAGGGGGGATAATATCCGCCTTGGTATATATTTTCCAAAATTCTTCATATAAATTAAACTCCGGAACAATATCAATCAACTCCATATTGGCTTCCCAATAGGAACCCAAAGTTCCTACATCTTTCCAGTAACCATTATATTCATAGGCAAATAAACGCCCTTCTTTTTCCAGACAATAGGGTAAAATATGTTTTCCAAAATCACAATTTGACTGATCTTTTAGAGAAACCAAAGCTTCCTTTAACACCTGCCAGCTAAAAATATAGATACCCATAGAAGCTAAATTGCTTCTGGGAACCTCCGGCTTTTCTTCAAATTCATTGATTTTTCCTGTCTCATCCGTAATTACAACCCCAAAACGACTCGCTTCCTCGATAGGCACAGGCATAACTGCAATCGTAACATCAGCCTTATTTGCTTTGTGATAATCCAACATTACCTCATAATCCATCTTGTAGATATGATCTCCGGAAAGAATTAAGACATAATCCGGATTAAATTGCTCCATATACTCCAAATTCTGGTAAATTGCATTTGCGGTTCCTGTATACCACTCACTGTTTTGCTTGCTTTCATAAGGAGGAAGAACAGAAACTCCACCCACATTTTTATCCAAATCCCAAGGAATCCCGATTCCTATGTGTGTGTTTAAACGCAAAGGCTGGTATTGAGTCAAAACCCCCACTGTATCAATGCCTGAATTAATGCAGTTACTTAAAGGGAAATCAATAATACGATACTTCCCACCAAAAGATACTGCCGGTTTTGCCACTTTTTCA
>DATCYL010000025.1:0-3952 GCA_036570305.1 Lachnospiraceae bacterium | reverse complement strand
AAAAGAAGGATACAAAGCCTTTTACTTGGCAATTGGTGCCCAGGGAGGTAGAAGTATCGGTGTAGAAGGAGAAGATGCAAAAGGTGTTATTTCCGGAATTGATTTCTTAAGAGAAGTAAATCAAAATCCTGACAAGGAATTTGCGGGAAACATTGTTGTAATCGGTGGTGGAAATGTTGCTATTGATGTTGCTCGTGCGGCAACAAGAGCAGGAGCTAAGTCCGTGACACAGTTTTCTTTAGAAAGTAGAGAACAGATGCCTGCGGCTCTAGATGAGATTGAGGAAGCAGAGGAAGAAAATGTTGCTATTTGCAATGGCTGGGGACCAAAGAAAATTTTGGTGAAAGATGGAAAAGTTTGTGGTATTGAGTTAAAACGCTGTTTGTCTGTCTTTGATGATCAGGGAAGATTTTCACCAAGTTATGATGAAGAAGATACTATGGTAGTGGAAGCTGATTATGTACTCCTTTCTGTAGGACAAAGTATCATTTGGAAGGATTTATTAAAGGGAAGTAAGGTGGAGTTGAGAAGAAATCAGACTGCCGAGGCGGATGGCTTTACCTATCAGACTGCCGAAGATGATATTTTCGTAGGTGGAGATGTCTATACAGGACCACGTTTCGCTATTGATGCAATTGCGGCAGGAAAAGAGGCTGCGGTTTCTATCCATCGTTTTGTGCAACCGGGACAGAGTCTTGTCTATGGGCGTGATAGAAGAGATTACAAGGAACTTGACAAGGCGTCTGCTTTACTTTCAGGTTTCGACCGTGCTATGCGTCAGCAACCGGTACATAAGAAGGCTATGACGAAAGAGGAGCGTTTCCATGATCTTAGAGGAACCTTTACTGAAGAGCAGATGAAGAAGGAAAGTCAGCGTTGTTTAGGCTGTGGAGCTACTATTGTAGACTCCTATATGTGTGTAGGTTGCGGACAGTGCACAACGAAGTGTAAGTTTGATGCCATACATCTGGAGAGAGTATACGATGGTGAAGGTGTAGAGTTTATGAAGATGAAACCTGTAGTTATTAAACAGATGGTAAAACGTAAAGGGAAAATTGCTGTAAAAAAAGTAAAGAAAATGGTAGGCTTAGGCGATTGATGCCGGTGATGGAGTGAAAAAGAATGCATGAACTGGGTGTTTTGCTTCAGGTTGTGGAGCAGGTAGAGGAAGTGGCAGCGCAAAATCAAGTAGAAAAAATCAAAACATTGGTTTTACAGGTGGGAGAAATCTCTGCCATGATTCCAAGATATATGCAAAAACTGTATCCGGCGGCTGTATCCGAAAGTGTTTTAGAGGGATCAGAGTTAAAAATTGAGATTATCCCTGCCAACGGTCGTTGCCGAGAGTGCAAAAATGTATTTTCCTTAACAGAAAATAAAGGTGTCTGTCCTCATTGTCAAAGCGAAAGCTTTGAGATGATTAGCGGGCGAGAGTTTTTTATCAAAGAAATTGTTTGTGAATAGGAAAAGAACAGCTATGCCGATAGTATCGACATAGCTGTTCTTTTCTTATCTTTTAGCAAAATTTAATCTTTATAAAAATCCTTTCCTACTTAACCCCCAACAAAGCCCTGGCGGTCTCAAAGGATAAATTTACATAACGAATTCCCTTAGGAGGTAAGTGGTTTTTGATGTGTTTTTTGTAATTATAGAGTAGGCGTTCTTGTTTGGTTTTAGCAATGACAGGAGCGGCATCCGCTGACAAGTTTTCTAAATAACTATAGTCTTCTATGAGGCGGTTGTTAAACTGATCGGCATAATATTTACTATAATCGAAGTTTTCTCCATATTCATAGAGTTCGTCATTCGGCAAGTCCTTGTAGTTATCCAGATAGTCATCGCCATAGATTTCTATATCCTCCTTGTAAGGATAATTATAATAGTAGCTATAGTCAAAATCGGCAGGGAGTTTTTCCATGTGTGCCAGATTGTAGGAGGCTATAATATAGTCCGGTTTTGCAAGTGACAAAAGTGCAAAAAGAAAAGTGGATACTATGAATGCATAGCGAAATAGAGGAAAACTTTCCATATAAATATAAAAGAGTACACCGCTTAAAAGCAAAGTTAAAACCAGCAAAGCCCAAAGTACAAAAATACGAAGCAGGGTTAAATTATAATTTTGAATATATAAAATCATTCTCATAGCACTGGAAGCAATCATGATATAAGTAGAGAGTGATAAAACGGTCAACAATATCTTAGTGGAAATATGCTCTTTAAAAAACCAAACAACAAAGAGTACCAGGGCAATATTGACAAAACTCACAAATAAAAGTTGGAAAAACCCTTCTCTGGCGTAAGCTGCATAAGTATAGTTCTTAGGTAAAGAAAATTTACCTAAAAAAAGATAAAAAATCTGAATGCAAGAGAAAATAATATAAGCGAGGGATAGGAGTGATAAAAGAGGAATCATCAGTGTGAAATTCCATCTCTTAAGACTATCCGAATCACTTTTTACTTCATGCTTTTCTAAAAAACGCATAAGACCATAACTGGCTAAAAAGCCGATAAAAAAGGTAATAGCGATTCCGAAAAAGTTCTTAATAATCCAATCTAATTGAAAAATTTTATATACAAGCTGGGCAAATACCGGATCGGCAGATGCCAATAAAGAAAGAATAATTACCAAAATAGGTAGGGCGATTAAAAAGCCTAAAATAATCTGTTTAGCCATTTTATGACGGGATTTATTTTTCTCTTTTTGATAAGCCGAAAAATCTGAAAAAGGTGAAAAACTATAACCAATCATACCGCCAATGGCAGATAAAAGTGAGATTACATAGGTGCGAGGATGCCATTTGCTTGTGTCATAGCGGTTGTATACCAGTAAAAAGATATTTAGCAAAAAGATTAAAATAAAGTTAAAGGTAATAAAAAAGGGGTTGGCGGTTAAAAAGCTGGAAATAGCTAAAAGAAGCATAATTCCGCCATAAATCAAAGAGTCTGACTTGATTTGGAATCCCAGCTTTTTAAGCATATAAAAAGAAAAGCAAAGACTTACAAGTACATAAAAAATCATAGTGATACTTGCGAAATTCCGATATAAAAAGAAAGTAAAAAAGATACCGTAGAGCAAGGTGGGCAAAATAAATAAGAAAAACATTCTTGCCTTTTTGTCATTTTCTTCTCTTTTGGGAAGGCTTGGACTACTTGAATTGTCTCTTGAGTAATAAATTGTCTTATTTTCCATAAGTTCTCCTTTGTTTTGTATAGATAATTTATAGTTCTTAGTTATTGTCCGGCATATATTCTAAAATATCTCCGGGTTGACAGTCTAAAGCCTTGCAGACTTTGCTTAAGGTTTCTAATTTGATAGCTTTTGCTTTTCCGTTTTTTAAAATGGAAATATTGGCTATGGTAATTCCTACTTTTTCTGACAGTTCTGTAACGCTCATTTTGCGTTTGGCGAGCATCACATCGATATTTACAACAATGGCCATATGCCCACCTCCTAAATTGTATATTCTGTTTCCTGCTTTACTTCGTATGCATGAGCAACAAGCTTTGACAAAGCGAAGCAAAGAATGGAAAAAACAAGGCTGATAATCAGCATCAATAGAGCGTAACAAATCCTATAGAAATAAAACTCTTCCATAAAAATCCCATAAAAAAGACGAATAAAGAAGATGATAAACATAGCGATACCAAATTTTGTCATCACCATAAAGGAGTGAGCATTTTCCATAGAAAAAGAGTTTTCACAGGAGATTTGGTTAGTGATTTTCCAAAACTGGAAAAGAACCCCATAACAGGGGAAAACGCAGGACCACAAGAAAAATATTTCGGATTTTAAGTGAAAAACATTTTTCGGTTGATTTAAAAGAATCAGGACAGTAAGACCTACAAAAAAGAAAATACCGGTAAAAAAAAGAATGATTGTCACAAGGCGAAGCCATGTAGAAAGCTTTTTTTGAGTCATGGAAATAGCCTCCTTTAATTTTGATTTTAAGAA
>DATCYL010000024.1:0-37121 GCA_036570305.1 Lachnospiraceae bacterium | reverse complement strand
TGGTATTGTAGATCCTGAAAGCTTTACACAGACCTATGATGAATATATTGCTAAGTTATCAACAGGTAGAGTTCTGGGTATGATTGATCAGTGGTGGAATTTTGCATATACAGCGGGCGACGCTATCAAGCAGGCAAAATTGGATGAGCAGGGATGTTCTTATATTCCGGTGCCGGTTACAATCAATGAAAATGTAAAGAACCAGTGGCATACTTCAGGAGGTCTTTTGAATGTATCCGGTGGTTTGGCGGTAACTGTAAGTTGTGAAGATGTAGAGGGAGCCTTAGAATTTGTAAACAATATGTTGACAGAGGAAATCCAGGTTCTTAGATACTGGGGCGTAGAGGGCACAGACTACAATGTGGATGATAAGGGAATGTTTACAAGAACAGAGGAACAAAGAGTGCAGGCTGCTGATACAGCTTATAAGGCATCTCACCTATGTACTTATAGTTATTTTCCACAGTGGGATGGAACTTTAGATGACGGAATCAACGCAACAAAGAGCGAGGCACAGCCAAGTGAGTTTTATGACAGCTTAGGTAAGGATGTGAAAAAAGCTTTTGATGCTTACGGAATCAAAACTTATGTAGAGATGCTTGGAACCAATGAAAAACCGGGTCCATGGTATCCAATGTGGTCTTTTGGACAGACTTTAACTTCACAGACACCGGGTGGTGTAGCGAATGTAAAAATTACAGATGTAAAAGACCAATATCTTCCAAGACTTATTATGTCGGATGACTATGAGGGCTCATGGAATGAGTATATGGTGGCATACAATGCTTCAAATCCACAGGATTATTTAGATGAGTTACAGACAGAATTGGACAAGAGAGTAAAAGATGCTGCTAAGTATAAATAAGTAAAAGTAAAATTATCTAGCCACCATTTTTGGTGGCTAGACTTAAATAGTTGCTAAAATAGGGTGTAGTGTATGGAAAAAAATACCAAAGTAAATAAAACAAAAATTAAGATTACAAGAAAAGAATTATACAGGCAGAGAGCCCTGCTTATATGGGCAGGCATTATGGTAATTTATGGGGTGGTTTTTTACTATTTGCCACTTGCGGGATGGGCGATTGCCTTTCAGAACTTTATGCCTAGAAAAGGGATTTTTGGCTCTCCCTTTATCGGGCTGGATAAATTTAAATTTTTATTTTCAGATGCGACATTTTTAGGGGTTATCAGAAACACTCTGGCAATGGGGGTTATTAACTTGCTTGTAACCTTTATTACAGCCATTGCATTTGCAATATTATTAAATGAAATTAAAAATTCACTGGGAAAGAAGACAGTGCAGACAATATCTTATCTACCTCATTTTCTCTCGTGGATTATTGTAACCGGTATTTTACATGATGCTTTGTCGGGAACCGGTATTATCAATGATATTTTGATGAGATTAAATCTCATTCAGTCACCCATCAATTTCTTTGCACATACCAACTATTTCTGGCCTTTGGTAGCTTTTGCCAATGTTTGGAAAGAGACAGGTTGGAATGCCATTATCTATCTTGCGGCAATCACCTCTATAGATCCGGCGCTTTATGAGGCTGCTTCTATTGACGGAGCGGGAAGATGGGAAAAAATAAAGTACGTAACCCTGCCGGGGATTCGTCCTACCATTATGATTTTATTATTGATGAATGTGGGAAATGTGTTGAATGCGGGATTTGAAATCCAATATCTGCTAGGAAACGGATTGATTCAAAGTGTTTCACAAACGATTGATATTTATGTATTAAAATGGGGTATTTCGCAGGGAGATTACTCTATCGGTACAGCGGCAGGTATTTTCAAGAGCTTGGTAAGTATACTCTTGATTGTCATTGCTAACTGGTTGGCTAAGAAAAATGGTGAAGAAAAGTTATTCTAGGGGACAAATTATGAATAGGTTACATAAGAAAAAATTAGATGTTTTCCCAATTATAAATACCTTGATTATGATATTTATAATTGCAATTACTTTATATCCTGTACTGAATACAGTAGCAATTTCTTTTAACGACGGTACAGATGCCTTAAAGGGCGGTATTTATCTACTGCCGAGAAGGTTTACTTTGAAAAATTATATTACGGTTTTACAAAAAGACAGTTTGGTAACAGGTACGATTATCAGTGTATCCAGAACTGTATTGGGAACATTGCTTGCTCTGATTGCCAATGCAATTTTGGCATTTATTGTAAGTAGAAAGAGATTTTTATTTAGCAGAAGTTTATCTCTGTTTTGGGTAATCACTATGTATGTAAACGGCGGTTTGATTCCTACTTTCTTATTATATAAGAATTTGGGATTGACCAATTCCTTTGCGGTTTATGTGGTACCGGGTATGATTAGCGCCTTTAATATGTTGGTTTTAAGAACCTATATGAATGGTATTCCTGACAGTTTGGAAGAATCTGCTCAGTTAGACGGTGCCGGTTATACCACGATTTTTTGGAAAATTTATTCTCCGCTTTGTAAGCCTGTATATGCAACGGTGGCACTTTTTGTGGCGGTAAATCAATGGAACTCATGGTTTGATGCCATGCTCTATAACAGAATGAATGTTTCTTTAACAACAGCTCAGTATGAATTAATGAAGCTTCTTTCTTCGGTAACGAATCAGACAGGTACAGCGGAAGCTATGAAACATGCGGTAGGAGCAGGTGCAGTAACACCGGTATCCATAAGAGCGGCGGCAACGATTATTACAATGCTTCCTATTATCTGTGTATATCCGTTTTTGCAGAAGTATTTTGTAACAGGATTGACCTTAGGTGGTGTAAAAGAATAATGATTAAGCGAAAAGAGCCTGAAAAGTTTAAAGGAAAATCAAGTGTCGTGGATATGACCAAAGGCTCCGAATTTAAATTGTTGATACAATTTACAATTCCTATGCTGATAGGAAATATTTTTCAACAGTTTTATAATATGGTGGATTCCATTATTGTGGGAAGAGTAGAGGGGGCAAATGCTCTTGGCGCAGTGGGTCTGGTCGGGGGTCTGCTCTTTCTCTTTTTCTCTCTTTGTCTGGGGTTGGGGGCAGGCATCGGTATTCTTACTGCCCAGTATTTTGGCGCAGGTGATGAACTGGCAGTCAAAAAGACCATAGGAAATGCAGTCTACATTACTATAACTCTTGGCTTGTGTATGGGATTGATTTGCCTTTTTTTTGCGGATTCCGTTTTGAAAATGATGGGGACACCGGCAGAAAGCTTTCAAGATGCAAGGACTTATCTAAGAGTTGTGGGGGGAGCGACGGTGGTGGTCGCTTCTTATAATGCAGTATCGTCTATACTTAGAGCTTTGGGAGATAGTAAAACTCCACTGATTTTTTTGATTTTTGCATCTTTTGTCAATGTGATTTTGGATATTGTGTTTGTGGTAGGATTTCGCTGGGGTGTTTTGGGTGTTGCTCTTGCGACAGTCATTTCCCAGTTAGTCGCTGCTCTTGGTTCTATTATTTATGCATTAAAATACAATAAATATTTCAGACTTACTAAAGATGATAGGCGTCTTGATGAAAAAATCATCAAACAGAGTATTAGAATGGGCTTGCCCCTTGCTCTTCAGTATTCTCTGATTGCGATATCCACAGTGGGCTTACAAAGGGCGGTAAATCAGTTTGGCGCAAAAGCTATGGCGGCTTATACGGTAACGGGAAGAATCGAGCAGATTGTGCAACAACCCTATAATTCTATGGGGACGGCTCTTGCAACCTTTGTGGGACAAAATGCCGGTGCCGGAAATATAGAAAGAATCCACAGTGGAAGAAGAAAGGCGACAGTGACTATCGGTATCATAAGTCTTGCTATGACAGTGATTATGTACATGGCAGGCGAATCCATAGTCAAAATATTTATAGGGGATGCAAAGGTGATTAAAATTGCTGTAAAAGGTCTTCAAATAACAGCTCCTCTCTATTTTTTCTTAGGTATGATTTATGTTATGAGAAGCACCCTAAACGGTGTGGGGGATGTGGGATTTGCCCTCTTAAACGGAATTTGTGAAGTGATATGCAGGATAGGGATTGTTGCCCTGTTTATCCACTTTACGACCATAGGTATGTGGGGAATATGGTGGACAAACGGGTTGACCTGGACTATTGCCGGGATTTTGGCTATGGCGAGAGTAGCCTTTGGAAAATGGAAAGATAATATTGGGATAAGAAAGGTGGAATAGAGTTATGGGTTCTATAAATCATAGAAAAGCAAAAGTGAAAGTTACTTTAAAAAAGAAAGATGGTCAGCCTTTAAGTAATAAAAAAGTAGATTACAAACAGATAAATCATGAATTTTTATTTGGATGCAATGTTTTTGATGCCCTTCCCTTTGTAGATAAGGCAACAGATCCTAAAAGAAAAGAAATTCTCGATGAGAGAATGAAAATGTGGCTGGATTTGTTTAATTTTGGAACCCTGCCTTTTTATTGGGGGCGTTATGAGGAAAAAGAAGGGGTGACCATCAAAGATACCATGATGGAAGCTGCCAAATTTCTTAAGTCAAAAAATATCACCCTAAAGGGGCATCCTCTATGCTGGCATACGGTTTGTGCGGATTGGTTATTACAATATGATAATGAAACTATTTTAAAAAAGCAGGTAGAGCGTATCCATAGAGAGGTGACAGATTTTAAGGGCTTGATTGATATGTGGGATGCAATCAATGAGGTGGTGATTATGCCCATCTTTGATAAGTATGATAATGCAGTGACCAGACTATGTAATGAGCATGGTCGAGTGGGCTTGGTAAAAAAAGTGTTTGAGGAGGCAAAGATAGCAAATCCTAATGCAAGTTTCCTAATTAATGATTTTAATACTACGGCAAATTATGAACATTTGATTGAGGATTTATTGGAGGCGGAAGTACCTCTTACTCATATAGGTATTCAGTCTCATCAACATCAAGGATATTGGGGTATTGATAAAATACAGGATGTATTAGAGAGATTTTCAAGGTTTCATCTGCCGATTCATTTTACGGAAAATACAATTATTTCGGGAAAATTAATGCCTAAAGAAATTGAGGATTTAAATGATTATGTAGTTAGTGACTGGCCAACCACACCTGAGGGAGAGGATAGGCAGGCAAAGGAAGTCATTGAGATGTATGAAACTTTATTTGCTCACCCTAGTGTGGAAGCTATCACCACATGGGATTTTGATGATGATAATAAATGGCTTGGCGCTCCTTGTGGTTTGATTAGAAAAGACAATAGTCCTAAACCGGTCTATGGAGAACTTATGAAAAAAATTCATGGAGAATGGGAGAGTAAAGGACTGGTTCATACAGATGATAAAGGTAGCCTGGAACTTGAAGTCTTTAAAGGTGATTATGAACTTGAAATTGATGGAAAAATCTACTCTATCAATACCAAGCAAGAGGTATATGAGCTTACAGTAGATTGATGAGAGGGAAAGAAAATGTCAGAGGAAAAAGTAAGTGTACATGCACCCAATGATCCGGAAAAAAGCAGAGAATTTTTTTATATTATAAAAGATAAGGATATTTTTTCCTTGCCCGAGGGGGAGGGCGGTATCCAGTATATCAATTTGGATGCAGGACGTCTGATAAATAGCGCAAGTATTGTAGGAAATATAGAAGATGAAAAGATATTGGATAAGCTAAAGACTATGGAGGGATTTCAAAGTCTGGTACATTCCATAGGCGTGAGCGTAGAGCTTCCCGAGGATTCCATGGAAGTGGAATTTGTCTTTGAAGTCTATGGAAAAAAGGATAAGTATGGTGCAAAAAAGCTGAGTCTGAAATTGGCGGGGGATGGATTGGAGAGAAGAATTTATCTGGATCAGTACACCTTTGGTGAGGACGATATAGAACCGGGACAGATTCTCATTCGTTTTAAGGAAAAGGAAGTTCTAGGTAAATTAAATGTCAGGTTTTATGTCAAGGACGGTTTTCATTTGCCTTTATACAAGGAGGAAAATCCGGTGGACGTAAGCTTAAAAGCTTATAGACAGATGATTTCTAAAAGCCTTATGTCTTTGGGAAATCCGACCAGATTAAAAAATGCTTTAAAAAAGGCAAGAACGGAAAAAACATCCATTGCATTTATAGGCGGCTCTATCACTCAGGGGGCAGGGGCGACACCTATTCACACGGATTGCTATGCTTATCATACCTATCGTCAATATGAGGAGACTTTTTCAAAAGAAGGATGGGTAGACTTTATAAAGGCCGGTGTGGGCGGAACTCCTTCTCAATTCGGTATGATTCGTTTTGATAGAGATGTCTTAAGGGAGGACAAAAAGCCGGATATTATTGTGATTGAGTTTGCTGTGAATGATGGAGATGATGAAACTGCCGGTAATTGTTATGAGTCTTTGGTGAGAAAGGCATTAAAATTGCCATGGAAACCTGCCGTGATATTGCTTTTTTCGGTATTTGCAAACGATTGGAATTTACAAGATCGTTTAAGGGGAGTGGGAGAAAAATATGCTCTTCCCATGGTAAGTATATTAGATGCCGTGGTACCTGAATTTAAGGCCAAGGAAAAAGGTTTTATCAGCAGAAATCAGTTTTTCTATGATATGTTTCACCCGAGTAATCTGGGGCATAAAATCATGGCGGATTCCCTGATTCATCTAATGAAAGAGGTGGATGAGAAAGAATTGGAAGATACTTCTTATGAGAGCTTTTTGGAAAAAGCACTTTTACAAGCTCCGGCAATAGGAAATAGTTTTGATGACATTAAGTTGCTTGATAGAAAAGAGGGCTATAGTAAGGCTGTCATTGTAGAGGGGGGCTTTTGTGAGCAGGATACCTTGCTACAGTGTGTGGAGATGGACGATAGTCTGGTAACCACGGCAGAGTTTCCCTATAACTGGAAATATGTAGGTGATAAAAATCCTGTATTTACTATGGATATATATTGTAAGAGTCTGCATTTGGTTTTTAAGGATTCGGGGGATGTAAGAGCCGGTAGAGCTAATATTTATGTAGATGATAAGTTTCTAAAAACGCTAGATCCTAAGGAGGTAGGATGGACTCATGCCCATGCAACCCTGCTTTTTGATGAGCCTATAAGTAAAAATCATAGGATAAGAATAAAGATGCATGAAGAAGATTACCAAAAGACCTTTACTATATTGGGCTTTGGCTATGTGGAGTAAACGATGAGAAAAGCAAAATTAATTATTGAAAAAGATATAAAAATCGGAAAAGTGGATAAAAGAATTTTCGGCTCTTTTATTGAGCACTTGGGACGTGCCGTATATGACGGCATTTACCAGCCGGGACATAGACTCTCTGACGAGAATGGATTTAGAAAAGATGTCATGGAGCTTGTTAAAGAGCTAAATGTTCCTATCATCCGCTATCCGGGTGGAAATTTTGTGTCGGGCTATACATGGGAGGATAGTGTAGGACCAAATAGAAAACCTCGTCTTGAGCTTGCCTGGAGGGCGCTTGAGCCAAATACTTTCGGTTTGGATGAGTTTTATAAGTGGACACAAAAAGTGAATGCGGATGTGATGATGGCTGTCAATTTGGGAACCAGAGGAATCACGGATGCCTGCAATATTTTGGAATATGCCAACCACGAGGGGGGCAGTAGGTACAGTGATCTTAGAAAAGAGCATGGACGACAAAAGCCTTATCATATTAAAACATGGTGTCTTGGAAATGAGATGGACGGGGATTGGCAGATAGGTCATAAGACCATGCAAGAGTATGGTCGTCTGGCAAATGAATGCGGTAGAGCCATGAAAATGATAGACCCGGATATTGAACTTGTTGCCTGTGGAAGTTCGGGGCAGGGGATGCCGACATTTCCGGATTGGGAAGCAAGTGTACTCTATGAGGCCTATGACGTAGTTGATTATGTTTCCATGCATACCTATTATGACAATTATAAGGATGATACGGCAGACTTTTTGGCAAAATCCGATGATATGGATGCCTTTATTAAAACGGTGATTGCCACCTGTGATTATGTACAGGCAAAGAGGAGAGGAAAGAAACAAATTAATATAAGTTTTGATGAGTGGAATGTATGGTATCACTCCAATATGGTTCAAGATGATAGGGAGAGAAAACCCTGGACCGTAGGAATGCAGGTTTTGGAAGACATTTACAACATGGAAGATGCTCTTTTGGTAGGACTTATGTTGATTACCCTTCTTAAGCATGCAGACAGGGTAAAGATTGCCGCTCTGGCACAACTGGTTAATGTAATAGCTCCGATTTTTACTATGGCAGATGGCGGAGATAGTTTTAAACAAACGATTTTTTATCCTTTTTTACATGCATCCAAGTATGGAAGAGGGGAAGTTTTAAGACCGATTCTTATTAGTGATAGGCACAGTACCAGCCAGCATGATCATGTGACAGACGTAGAGAGTGTAGCTGTTTTAAGTGAAGACGGGCGTGAGCTTACCGTATTTGCCGTAAATAGAAACATTGAGGAAGATGTTGATTTTGTGGTGGATTTGCGAGATTTGAAAAATGCAAACATAAAAGAGCATATTGAATTAGCCAATAGGGATTTAAAGGCATATAATTCTGTGTTTGAGCAAAAGGTAGTTCCTATTTATAAGAAGACAGGTCAGGTAGAGGATGGAAAATATCATCTTTGTCTTGCAAAGGCATCATGGAATGTTTTAAGATTTATTATAGAATAATAGGGAGGGGCTGTTATGACAGCCTCTTTTTGGTAGAGAAAAGAGAGACTTTTAATAAACAGGGTGGACTTATGAGAAAGATTATCAATGATTTTCTATACAATTATAGTATCAAGAAAAAATTAAGTATTTTGTTTGTGGTATGTCTGATTATTCCGGTACTTTTAACGGACATTTCTTTGTTTTATATTATTGCTCAAAATGAAAGGCAAAAGTCGGAAGTAGAGGTAAAAGAAGCTATAAAGGCAGTCAGTCGACAATTAAATACTTACTTTGATAATGCCTCAAAAGCTGTGGATACGATTTACATTAATCGAAACATCAATGGGCTTTTGGTTCATGACCATGACAGTTACCCTAATTTTTATAATGCCTATGACAATATTTTTAATAATGGATTTTTATCTCTACAAGTCTCCAGAGATTTTCAGAAATTTATCTTGTATACAGATAATAAAACTATTATTAACGGAGGCAGTGTTCGTTTTTTATCCGGCATAAAAAATCATCCTCCTTACAAGGAGTTTCATAAACTGAACAGACAAAAGGCATTATTTTTTAATTTTGATGACAATATTACGATACAGGCAGAGAAAAATATTGTTCTGGTTTCAAAAATGAATTTCTTTGACAAAAACAGTCCCAATATTATTTATCTTTATTTAAAATATACGACTCTCAATGATGCAATTAAGAGTATTATAGGGGAGCACAATATTGTGATTACCGATGATTATCACCGTGTGCTTTTTTCCAGAAATCCAAGTGCTCTGTCACAGGATTTTTCGATTAAAAATAACCGGGGGGATTTTGAGGAGGAGTGTCAGTTTGAAAATATAACTTTCCATGTGATAGGAGAATATCCAAATCTGGATGTTATTTTGGCTGTCTTTGAAAATTGGAAACTCTTTTTAATTATTGTATTAATCAACCTGACCCTGCCCATTATCTTAATGGCAGGGACCCATTATTCGACGACATCCAGAATTAACAGACTTTCGAATACTTTTAAGTCCACCGATTCTACTGACTTTGAACCGGTAGAAGATGTGCAGGGATCCGATGAAATTGCAAATTTAATGAAGCGATATAACCGAATGGTGGATAGGACAAATAATCTGATAGAAACTCTCTATAAGAGTAAAATTCGAGAAAGTGAAAGCTCTCTGGCACGAAAAAATGCAGAACTTTTGGCTTTGCACAGTCAGATTAATCCTCACTTTTTGTTTAATGCTCTGGAAAGTATCCGGATGCAGGCATTGATAAAGGATGATGTGATTACTGCCAATATGGTGGAAAAACTGGCTCTTTTACAGAGGCAGTATATGCTTTGGGATGAGGATATTTATGACTTTTCAAAAGAAGTGGAATTGGCGCGGGTATATTTGGAACTTCAAAAATACAGATTTGGGGATAGATTAAAATATAACTTTGATATAGACGAGGATTTAAGAGATTTTAGAATTCCTAAGTTGAGCCTGATTACCTTTGTGGAAAATGCCTGCGTGCACGGTATTGAAAAGAATGTGCAGGGTGGATGGATTTTTGTAAGAGCTTATAAAAAAAATAAAAAAATTATCATAGAAATAGAAGATACAGGTTGCGGAATAGAGGAAAGTAGGTTGTTGGATTTAAATCAAAAGCTTGAGAAGGTACATATAGATATGCTAAAAGATAAACATATCGGCATATTTAATGCTTATCTGAGGTTTTTGTTGATTTATGCAGATAAGGTGGAGATTAGTATTGAGAGTGAGGAGCAGGTGGGAACCACTATCATTCTAATGATTGCCGATGATAATGAGAGGGTAGTATGTTAAATATTTTACTTGTAGATGACGAAGAAATCATACTGGATGGAATTTTAAAATTGATAGAGATGCAGGCTATGGATGATTTAAATATTTGCTGTGCATCCAATGCCTATGAGGCTTTAGAGATACTAAAAAAGACAAAGATAGACCTTATGATTAGCGACATCAGGATGCCGGGGATGAGCGGACTTGAACTGATGGAGAAGATAAAAAAAGAAAAAATAGAAATTCCTAGTATTGCACTTTTGACCGGATTTGCAGAGTTTGAATATGCAAAACAGGCACTGAGTTTAGGGGTAATGGAATACCTATTAAAGCCGGTAAGTCAAAAAGAAATTATACGTGTTATTGACCTTGCAAAAGATAGAAAAAGGCAGGTGATTTCTGCCAAAGCTTCAGATGATGAAAAGATGCAGATTGCCTATTTAAAGTTGAATATTATGTCCATATTGAAAGGGAAGTTTGATGAAAACAATCTATCCTATGTAAACGAAAAACTGGCATTAGAAGGAAGCATTCGATATGTGGAAATCAATGTTTTGGAAAATTTGGAAAATGATACGATTTTGGATTCGGAAAAGTTTTTATTGCAGAAAGAAATCTATGGAATTGTCAGAGAGTATTTGGGTAGATATAGGAATCACTGTATTATGGATACTTCACTTGAAAAATCCATCTATGATGTCGGTATTATTATCAGCAGTGAAATGATGGGGAAAGTGGAAATTGATGATTATGTAGAAAAACTCAAGGCATTTTTAAAGCAGAGAATTCGTGCAGATATATGTTTGTTTGTGGGAAAAAGTGTAAACAGTATTGCTTTGCTTGCTCATTCTTATGCTAATGTGTGTATGTTAAGGTCAACCTATGAATTTAGAGAGAAAAGAGCTATTTATTTTTATG
This sequence comes from Lachnospiraceae bacterium, assembly GCA_036570305.1. Taxonomy (GTDB): domain Bacteria; phylum Bacillota; class Clostridia; order Lachnospirales; family Lachnospiraceae; genus JAQVHQ01. The sequence goes on along the minus strand of DATCYL010000024.1, from coordinate 25,780 downwards.
AAAAAGAGTTGCAAGTTAATACCACCAATATCTTTTTTTTGCATAAAGAAATCGGAGACCTTATCAAAGCGGTGGAAGAAAACAGTGCGGAGCAAATTAAATATGAGGTAACCTCCTTGTTTTCAAAGCTAAAAAACAGTGATGAAAATATTCTTTCTATGCATATTAATTATTTTATTTTCCAGTTAATCAATATAGCGGGGGAACTGGATAAAGATTTGGACTCGGAAGACGTAGTTAGAAATTTGGGTCTGCTTTCCCTAAATGATAAGATTAAAAGGGGAGGAAGGGAGCATATCGAAAAGTTTGCCATAGAATTCAGTTCTTATTTGCAGGAACTAAGAAAAAATAATGGCGATGTTTTAAGTAATATTGAAAAAGAAATTAAGGAAAGATACTATGAAAATATTACTTTAAAAGAACTTTCAAAAAAATACTACATAAATACCGCCTACTTAGGGCAACTTTTCAAGAAAAAATATGCAAAACCCTTTAAAGATTATCTAAATACAATCAGAATTCAGCAGTCTGAAAAATTGTTAATGAATACCTCAAAAAAAATCGGAGAGATTGCCCAGATGGTCGGCTACAATGATGTGGATTATTTTGTGGATCGTTTCGTGCTGGAAAAAGGTGTTTCTCCAAGCAAATATAAGAAGATGGTTATAAGCGGAATGTGGGAAGGCACAAGGAGTGATGCTTGTGAGTGATAGTAACTAAGAAGAGAGGCTTTTGATTAGCCTCTCTTCTTTAGCTTTTTATATAGTGTCTAGTGATAAATCGTTTAGATTAAGTAGAGAATAACCGCAATTAAGGTACTGGTAAGACCGACTAAGGCTTCATAGGGGATTAATTTCATACGGTTTTTAATATCCATAAATACAGAACCTCCTGTAGCATGGAAGAAAGAACCATGCGGAAGCGAGTCGAGTACGGTTGCACCGGCATGAATCATAGCACCGGCAGACAATGCAGGTATTCCGGATTTTGTTAAAATTTCGGCAAAAGTTTGTGAAGCAATGGTAGATCCGGAAGTAGTAGAAGCAGTCGCGGCTGCCATAAGAATTCCGGAAAGTGGAGCCAAAATAAAGGTAGGTAAGTTTAAAATTTCTAAAAGATGAATCATATCATACTGCAGGGCAGAAGCCTTGATGATTCCGGCTAAAGTGCCGGTTCCTATAAGAAGAATAGATACACCAACCACTTTGCTAAGCCCGAATTCAGAAAAAGAAATTGTATGTTTTATGTTACCGGTTGCCAAAATACTGATTAATCCGCCAACAGGAAGTGCAATTAAGGGGTCAACATTGATGGAGAATAAAGGACGAAGAGCAAGGAGTATAATTACTGCTATAGGTCCACAAATCGCAGGTAGAAAGCCGGGTAGATTTTTATTCTCATTATTTTCTTTTTCTTCCTGCACAGTTTCATCGATTTTTTTAGCCAAAAAGCTGGCAAGTACTATAGTAACGATAAGAGCACAGAGTGCGGGTATAATATTTTCTGTCATTAGTGAGGTTAAGTCTACTTTAAAAGCCTCCGAAGCTGCGATAGTATTGGGATTTGGAGAAATAATGTTTCCGGCTTTTCCTCCTCCAATCATAGCAAGCAGTAGACTTTTCTTGGAAAGATTAGCTTTTTTTCCGATAGCCAAGGCAATGGGGGCAACTGTAATAACAGATATATCAATAAAAACACCAACAGCACAAATAATCATAGTGGCTATAGAAATAGCGGCAAGAGCCCTTTTTTCACCTAATTTGGTTATGATGGTTTCTGCGATTTTTTCTGCAGAACCTGTTTTAATAAGAGCACCGGCTAAAATTCCGGATGTCAAAATTCTTAAAATAGAAGGCATCATTCCCTGAGCGCCGCTTACCATAGTTGCTACAGTGGTTTCAAGTCCACCACCACCCAGGATACCACCGAGTAGAGCGCCTAAAATCAAACTATAGGCAGGGTGAACTTTGCGAACAATTAAAATAATTGCAATAAGGAGCCCAATAAGAGCACCGAGAGTTGAAAAGTCGTAAGTCATAAAATCCTCCTAATTATAAATGTTAATTAATCTAAAAACTTGTTCTACGGTAGCTGTTATATTTTGACGGGCATTGAGAGAATTCATAGCTTCTTCCAGGCTGACTACCGATCTAAGAATTGGAAAGAAAGCGTCAATACCATGGTCGTTGCAGGCGGTGGCATCCGGTGTCACACAGCCGGAAAAGGCGATGACCGGTTTTTGGTATTTTTTTGCCAGTTTAGCTACACCAATGGGGGCTTTCCCCATAACAGTTTGTCCATCCAGACGTCCTTCGCCGGTAATAACTAAATCTGCATCTTTGATAAAGTCCTCAAGGCGGGTTTCTTCTAATATAATTTTAACTCCAGATTCCAAAACCGCATTTGTATAGGAAAGAAATGCAAATCCCAGACCGCCTGCGGCACCGGTTCCGGCTTGTTGCATATTGGCTTTGGGATATTTTTCCTTGGTTAGCTTGGCATAGTAGGCAAGCCATTTGTCCATCTGCATAATCATTGTGGGAGTGGCTCCCTTTTGAGGACCGAAGATAGCACTGCAGCCTTGCTCACCGCATAAAGTATTGGTAACGTCACAAGCAACTTTAAAAGAGCATTCTTTAAGTTCGGGGATTACATAGTCATCGGTGATTGTTTCTATGAGGGCCAGTCCTTTAGCTCCAAAAGGCACCTGCTTTCCTTCCTTATCAATAAAACCGTAGCCTAATGCCTGAAGCATACCGATTCCACCATCATTGGTGGCACTGCCTCCGATTCCTATGATAAAGTTTCTACATCCCTTTTCTATAGCATCTCTAATCATTTCGCCAACACCGTAAGTAGTGGTGTTTAAAGGATTTCGTTCTGATTCTGTTACGAGTGTAATTCCGGAAGCGGAAGCCATTTCTATGATGGCTGTTTTGCTGGAATCAATAATACCGTAGGTGGCAAGAACAGGTCTTCCTAAAGGGTCTGAAACCATTACTTTTTCCAGTCGTCCGTTCATTCCAAGTGCCAAGGCCTCCACCGTTCCTTCGCCACCGTCCGCTAAAGGCCGAATAGAAACTTCTGTTTGTGGAAAAACTTTTCGGATTCCTTCAAAGATAGCAGAGCCGGCTTCAAGAGATGTCAGGCTGCCTTTTAAGGAATCAATAGCTATTACAACTTTATTCATGGGAACCTCCTCAATATAGTTTGTTGTCTGTTTTAATCATAGCAGAAAGAGTTTTTACAAAATATGGTATATAGACTATAATAAAAAGAAAAAGAAAGAAAAAAATGTTATAAAGAACAAATAGGAGAGAATGATGGCGATTTCTTTATCAAAAAAGATGGCACAAAAAATTGTAGAGACAGTAAAAGACGTATGTGGCCATGATATTAATTTTATAAATACAGAAGGAATTATTTTTGCCAGTACAGATGAGTCTCGTATCGGTGAATTTCATGAAATAGGAAAGAAAATTATAGAGAGCAAAGAGATTATAGAAGTGGATACAGATAATAGTTTTTTAGGGACTCATAAGGGGGTAAATATTCCTTTTGTTTATAATAAAGAAATCATTGCTGCAATAGGAATCAGCGGGGAACCGGAGAAAGTGAGAAAATATGGTCTCTTAGCCCAAAAAATCACTTCACTTCTTTTAAAAGAACAGGAGCTGGATGTCTATAATTATGGAAAAAAGGGTCAAATCCATTATGTATTAGATGCCTTGTTGGGCAATAAAAGCATTGCAAGGGAATATTTAGAAGAGTTTTTTACAAAAAGAGGATTATCATTAAAAAGTGATTATCGCACTGTAATTGTGAAAATGAATGCCAGGTATCATTTATCAAATTTAACGATGATGGAAAATGAGGTATACCAAATGTTTGACAGGCTACCTTTTGCTATTTATACATTTAATTATCCCAATGAATATTGGCTTTTGCTTACGGAAGAAAACTATAAAAAATGGAATTATATTTTGTATAAGTTTGCAAAAAAATATAGAGAAATTTTGCAAGTGGGAATTGGAGCTCGTGATTCTTTAAAAAGGCAGTATCATTCGTACGAATCGGCTCAAATCGCATTAAAAAGTCTGAATGTACAAGAAAATATTGCCTGTTATGATGATTTATCTTTGGATATTTTATTAGGTTCTATTCCGACTGGTATAGTGGATAAGTTTTTGGATAAAATATTAAAAAATTTAAGTAAAGAGGAAATTTTGTTTTTAGAAAATTATTATGCCTGTGATATGTCTTTAAAGGAAACCGCAAACCGTATGTTTTTGCACAAAAATACAGTCCAGTATAAGTTGGATAGGATTGAGAAGAAAACGGGTTATTGTCCACGTAAATTTCAGGATGCAGTTGTATTTTATATGGCGATACGGATGAAATAATGTGTTATAATAAAGGATAAAGGTCTAAAAAGAGGAGAGGGAAGATGGAGGAAAATAAAATCCTGGAATTATATAGAGGAATTCAAGAAGGCAGGCTTTCTTTAGAAGAGACAAAAGAGCTTTTGCAAGATGAGTCTATGGGAAATTTAGGCTATGCCAATATTGATTATGACAGGAAAAAACGTCGGGGAGTGCAGGAAGTTATTTACGGAGCAGGGAAAAGCAAAGAGCAGATATTGGGCATTGTCTTAAATATGCTGGAGCATAAAGGCAAAAATATTTTAATTACCAGAATGTCAAAAGAGGCGGCTGATTATGTAAAAGAAGGTCTTGGTGGTAGGATAGACTATTATTATCATGACTTGGCAAAGCTTGCTATTGTTAATAGAAAAAAGGAAGAAGGAATGGGAAGTATCGTGGTGGTATCTGCCGGAACCAGTGATTTAGGTGTGTGTGAAGAGGCAGCACTAACTGCGGAAGTTTTGGGAAATAAAGTAACTAGGGTATATGATGTGGGTGTAGCAGGGATACACCGACTTTTTGCCAAAATGGATATTTTAAAAGAAGCTAAGGTTTTAATTGTAGTAGCCGGAATGGAGGGAGCTCTTGCCAGTGTGGTAGGAGGACTGACTTCCAAACCGATTATTGCGGTTCCTACCAGTGTGGGATATGGAGCAAATTTTGGGGGACTTTCCGCCCTTCTTTCAATGCTTAATTCCTGTGCAAGCGGTGTAAGTGTTGTAAATATTGATAATGGATTTGGGGCTGCTTACAGTGCCAGCATGATTAATCACATGTGTTGTGAGAACTAAGACAAGGAATGGTAAAGACGGTAAAAAAATATATTATTTTATGAGAGAGCTATTGTCAAAGTGGATTTTGAGGGAGGATAGGATGGAGAAACTATTATTTATAGAATGTAATATGGGTGCGGCAGGAGATATGTTAGCCGGTGCTCTTTATGAGCTTTTGCCTAAGGAGAAGCAAGAAGAGTTTTTGGATATTATGAAGAAAAATCCCCTAAATGAAGTAAGAGTAAGTCCAATAAGTGTGGAAAAGAGTGGAGTGTGTGGAACCCACATGAAGGTGGAAATTCATGGAAAAGAAGAGGGGGAATACCATCACCATCATGACCATGACCATTCTAATCTTCATAGTGTAGAGCATAGCATTGACCACTTTTTGGTTCCCGATGAGGTAAAAAAGTCTGCTAAGACAGTATATGGTTTAATTGCCGAGGCTGAAGCGAAGGTACATCAAAAGCCTGTACCACAGGTTCATTTTCATGAAGTGGGAAGTTTGGACGCTATTGTAGATGTAGTCAGTGTCTGTTGGATGCTTCATGTTTTAAATCCCAAGGAAGTCATCGTGTCCGATATTAATGTAGGATATGGAAGTGTATGGTGTGCACATGGGAAGTTGCCCGTACCTGCACCGGCGGTAGCGCTTTTATTAAAGGGTGCTCCCTGCTATCAGGGGGAATTTGAAGGAGAGATGTGTACACCGACAGGAGCAGCTCTTTTGCAGTATGCAAAAACCCGTTTTGGGAAAATGCCGATCATGTGCTTAGAAAATATAGGTTATGGGATGGGAAGTAAAGATTTTGCCCAGGTAAACTGTGTGCGTGCATTTTTAGGAAGTAAAATTCAAAAATAAAAAGAAACGTGTTATGATAAAATCTGCAAGGTAAGCGGGGAAGATAGGGAAAAAATGATAAAAGGAGGCTTTACAATGGAATCCAAAAAAGCGATTGTTGTTGTCAGCTTTGGAACAAGCTATGAGGAGACAAGAAAACAAACTATAGAAGTTATTGAGCAGGAAATTTCTGCAAGTCATCCGGATATTCCTGTTTTTCGCGCATGGACCAGTAAAATGATTTTAAAAAAAATTTTAAAGCGTGACGGAATCAAAATTTTTAATGTCAAAGAGGTAATGGAAAAGTTAAAAGAAGAAGGGTATAGGGAGGTTCTTCTTCAACCGACCCATATTGTAAACGGTATTGAAAATGACTTGATGAAAGAGGATGCCAAGGCATTTGAAAAAGACTTTGAAAGAATTTCTTTTGGAAATCCTTTACTTACGAGTACGGAGGATATGCAGGAAGTGGCAGATATTGTTGCAAAAGAAATTCCTACTGTACAAGACGAAGCTTTGGTGTTTATGGGGCACGGAACGGAGCACTATGTAAATGCTACCTATGCCGCCATGGATTACATCTTTAAGGAGCGAGGGTATCGCCATATATTTATGGGTACGGTAGAAGCTTACCCCGAACTTGAAAATGTAATGAGACAAGTAAAAAATGCAGGTTATAAAAAGGTGAAATTGGCACCTTTTATGCTGGTAGCAGGAGACCATGCAAAAAATGACATGGCAGGAGAGGAGTCAGAGTCATGGAAAAATCAATTTATACAAGCAGGATTTGAGACAGACTGCCTGATTAAAGGTTTGGGAGAATATAAGGGGATACGAGATCTCTTTTTAAAACATGCAAACGAGGCAATGAGATAGATTTTTAAAGACAGTAAGGAAATAGTATGAGTATTTATATGGTAGGAGTTGATTTTGAGCACGCAGACGTCGATGTGAGATCTGTTTTTGCTTATACCTCAAAATCAAAAAAAGATTTTTTGAAAAGTTTGATAAAAGAAGAGGCAGTAGAGGGTGCTTTGATTTTATCCACCTGCAACCGTACAGAGTTGTGGGTAAGTGGGAACGAGGGCTGTTTTGGAAAATTACCAGGGTGGATTTGTCTTGATAAGGGGCTGGATATCAGGCTTTATAAAGAATATATGATAGAGCGAAAAGAAGAAGAAGCGGTTTCCCACCTGTTTTATTTAACGTGTGGATTGAAATCTCAGATTATAGGGGAAGATCAGATTTTAAGTCAGGTAAAGGACGCCATTGCTTTTGCAAGAGAGTTGGAAAGTACAGACAGTGTTTTGGAGGTTCTTTTTCAAAAAGCAATCAGCAGTGCTAAAAAAATCAAAACAGAAGTCTATTTTCCTAAGGGGAATGCATCTATTATGGGACCGGTAATAAGTAAGTTGGAAGAAGAGATAGGTTCTTTAAAGGAAAAATCCTGTCTGGTCATTGGAAATGGTGCTATGGGAAGAGTTGCAGCAAAGGAACTTCTAAAAAAAGAAGCGAAGGTGTTTGTCACTGTCCGTAAATTTCGCCATAAAAGGACAGAGGTAGTGGATGGCTGTGAAAAGGTGGATTATGAGGAGAAAAACAAAATGTTTTCTTCTTGTGACGTAATTATAAGTGCCACTTCCAGTCCTCATTTGATAATTAATCGAGAAAATTTAAAGGAGGCAGGTTTATATAAGCCTTTGATTTTGATTGATTTGGCAGTTCCCCGTGATATTGATCCGGAGGTATCTAAGCTTTTCGGAGTAAAGCGTTATGATATGGATACATGGAAGAGCGAGCATCCTAACCGGGATTTGGAGAAGGCAAGATGTGAAGCGGAAACTATTTTAAGGGAAGTAATTGCCGATTTTTATCGTTGGTTGCAAAATCATAATATGATTGATGCAATTGCTTTTATTCGGCAGGAGGGAGCCAATGATATAGGTTTGCGTATGGAAAAATACATTAAAAATCTTGCCTTGAGAGAGGAAGAAAAGTGGGATTTAAAAAAAGAATATCAGAAGGCATCAGAACGTGTTATTAATAAATTATTATTTAGTATGAGAGAGCACATGGATGCAGAGACTTTTGCAAATTGTATAGCGGGATTGGAGCAGGTATATGAAGACAAATAAACATTTTCCGATGTTTATGGATATAAGTAAAAAAAATGTTTTGGTAGTAGGGGGAGGAGCTGTGGCGACACGACGTATTAAGGGGCTTCTTCCCTTTGTTAGCAATATCAGCGTGGTAGCTCCACAAATGAATAAGGAGCTAAGAGATTTGGGTTTAGAATTGATAGAGAGGGAATTTCGGATAGAAGACTTAAATCAAAAAGATATAGTGGTGATTGCAAGCGATGATAAAATTTTAAATGAGAGGATTGCCCAGTTTTGCACCCACAAAGAAATTATAAAAAATGTGGCAACAGCACCTGAGCTTTGTGACTTTTATTTTCCGGGAATGATTGTGGGTGAGGATTATGTTATCGGCATGAGCAGCGGAGGGGAAAGCCCTGGAAGGACAAAAGATTTAAGAGAAAAGATACAGGAGTATTTACAAAATGAGTCATAAAAAAGTTATCATTGGCAGCCGTGAGAGCAAATTGGCAATAGCACAAAGCACGCTTGTATCAGGCTTTATTAAAGATAACTATCCCGATTGGGAGGTATCCTTGCTGACTATGAAGACGACAGGTGACAAGATATTGGATAAGCAATTGGATAAAATCGGCGGTAAAGGGCTTTTTGTAAAGGAGCTTGATAAAGCTTTACTGGATAGGAGAAGCCACTTGTCCGTGCATAGTCTAAAAGATATGCCTATGGAGGTATCAAAGGAATTGCCTATTTTAGGGTTTTCTAAAAGAGAAGATGCAAGAGATGTTTTAATCTTACCCTTGGGACAAAAAGAAATAGATGAGAAAAAGCCCATAGGCTGTTCCAGTCTGCGAAGAATTTTGCAATTAAAAAAACTTTATCCTCGGGCAAAATTTAAAAGTATTCGAGGAAATGTAATTACAAGATTGGAAAAACTGGATAAAGGGGAATACGGGGCTTTGGTTTTAGCTGCCGCAGGTCTTCACAGACTAGAATTAAAAGACAGAATTTCCAGATATTTTACTACAGACGAGATACTTCCGGCAGCAGGACAAGGGATTTTAGCAATCCAGGGAAGAGCGGGAGAAGACTATGGATATTTGGATGCATTTTTTGATAAGGAGTCTTTTTATGCGGCTTGTGCAGAAAGAAGTTTTGTTACTTATCTGGACGGAGGTTGTTCATCTCCGGTGGCAGCATATGCTGAAATTAAGGAAAATAGATTGGTTCTTAGAGGACTTTACTATAAAGAAGACAGTAAGCAAATATTCTTGGAGAGTTTAGAGGGAAGCCTAGAGGAAGCTAAAGAGATAGGTATTCGTCTGGCTAAGAAGTTGAGAGGTTTTTAGATGAAGATAGGAAAAGTGTGGTTGGTAGGTGCCGGTCCCGGAGATGTGGGATTGCTTACAGTCAAGGGAAAGCGATTATTAGAAGAGGCAGAGGTTGTGGTGTATGATGCTTTGGTAGGGCAGGGAATTTTATCTATGCTTCCTAAAGGAATAGCTATGATTGATGTGGGAAAGCGTGCGGGTAAACATAAAAAAAGTCAGGAAGAGATTAACCGGATTTTGGTAGAGGAAGCGAAAAAGGGTTTGCGAGTAGTAAGGCTAAAGGGGGGAGACCCCTTTTTATTTGGTCGTGGAGGCGAAGAGGTGGAGGCACTTAAATGTGCGAATATTCCTTTTGAGATTGTTCCGGGAGTAACGTCTTCTATTGCGGTACCTGCCTATAATGGCATTCCTGTTACGCATAGGGATTATACATCTTCTGTTCACATTATCACAGGGCATAAAAAGCAGGGAAAAAGTTTAGACATTGATTTTGCATCACTGGTAAAACTAAAGGGTACTTTGGTCTTTTTAATGGGGCTATCCTCTCTTGCTGATATATGTGAAGGTTTGTTGGCGGCAGGTATGGATAGAGAAATGCCCGCAGCTATCTTACAGGAAGGATGTAGTGCAGGACAAAGAAGTGTTTTTACAAGCCTCTCTAAACTAGTCCAAAGAGCAAAGGAAGAAAATATAGATATGCCTTCTATTATTGTAGTGGGAGAGGTATGTAGTTTGGCAGGGGAATTTTCCTGGTATGAAAAACTTCCTTTGGCAGGGAAAAAGATTATTCTTACAAGACCTCAGAATATGATTTCAACCATGGCGGAAAAATTACGAAAAAAGGGTGCGGAAGTAATAGAATTTTCTACGATTTCCCTAGTAGAAATTCAGGAGCATAAAGAATTTGATGAGGCATTGTCAGAGTTAGAAAAATTTTCATGGATTGGTTTTACCAGCCCAAGTGGTGTCGATATCTTCTTTTCTAAATTAAGGAAAGCGGGATTGGATCTAAGAAAGTTGGCAGGTATAAAAATTGCCGTTATTGGACAGGGAACAAAGACAAAGCTTGAAGAGAGAGGGATTTATGCAGACTTTATGCCTTCGGTTTATGACGGCTATCATATGGGAAAAGAGCTGGCAACTTTGGTAAATAAAGAGGACAAAATTCTTTTTGCCAGAGCTAAAAAGGGAAATAGAGAGCTTATAGAAGAAATCAAAAAAAGCGGAGCTAAGGTAGTGGACATTGCTATCTATGATACCCTTTATGAGAAAGCAAAAGTGGCTTATAGGGAGGAAGACTTTTTAAATAAAAAAATATACTGCGTAGCCTTTACTTCTGCTTCTACCGTGGAAGGATTTGTAAAGGCTATGCCGGAGACGTTTGACTTTTCCACAGTTCGTGCGGCTTGTATAGGAAGACAGACGGCAGAAGCGGCTAAGAAGTACGGCATGAAGGTCAGGATTTCAAAAGAGGCAAGTATTGACAGTTTAATTAGGCTTATAGAAGAGATGGAGGAAGTATGAGACAAAACCAAAGACCGAGACGCCTTAGAGGAAATATGAGTTTAAGACAAATGGTTAGAGAGACAAGGATAGACAGTGCCTCATTGGTCTATCCCGTTTTTGTAGTGGAGGGAACAAATAAAAAAGAAGAGATTTCCTCTATGCCGGGGCAGTATCGTTATAGTATTGATAGATTGCTTGAAGAAATTAAAGATTTAATTGATTTGGGGATTTTATCCATTCTTTTATTTGGAATTCCCAAAGAAAAGGATGCTTGTGGTAAAGAAGCTTATAATGATAATGGAATCATTCAGCGAGCTCTGGTGGCAATCAAGAAAAATTACCCGCAAATGTATTGCATTACGGATATTTGTATGTGTGAATATACTTCTCATGGGCATTGCGGTATTTTGCAGGGGGATAGAGTAGATAATGATAAAACACTCATTTATTTAAATAAAATTGCCCTTTCACATGCAAAGGCGGGAGCTGACATGGTGGCACCCTCAGATATGATGGATCATAGAATAGCCAGTATGCGTGAATGTTTAGACCAACATGGATATGAAGAGCTTCCGATTATGTCGTATGCGGTAAAATATGCTTCATCCTTTTATGGTCCTTTTCGTGATGCGGCAGATTCCGCTCCGGCTTTTGGGGATAGAAAGTCCTACCAGATGGATTACCATAATGCATTGGAGGGGGAAAAAGAAGCACTTTTGGATATAGAAGAGGGTGCGGATATTGTTATGGTAAAACCTGCTTTAGCCTATCAGGATATGATAAAGAGAATCAAAGATATTTCCAGGGTACCCGTGGCTGCTTATAGTGTGAGTGGCGAATATGCTATGGTAAAGGCGGCAGCTATCAAGGGCTGGATTGATGAAGAGCAGATGATTGGGGAAATGGCAGTGGCAGCTTATCGTTCAGGAGCTTCTATTTATATTACTTATTTTGCGAAGGAAATCGCAAAACTTATCAAAGAAGGGAGAATAGGATGATGGAAAGCAGGCGTTCTATGGACTTATATGAAGAGGCAAAACAGTATATTCCGGGTGGAGTCAATAGTCCGGTGAGGGCTTTTGCTTCTGTGGGTATGACTCCGCGTATGATACAGGCGGGTATCGGCTCAAAAATTTTTGATGTGGATGGAAATGAATATTTGGACTATGTAGGTTCTTGGGGACCTATGGTTTTGGGGCACAATCATAGTGAGATTAAATCGGCTGTTTTGAAAATGTGTGAGCATGGTTTGGGCTTTGGGGCTGCAACTGAAATTGAAGTAGAAATGGCAAAGTTTATCTGTAAAAGGATTCCTTCTATTGAAATGATTCGTATGGTAAATTCAGGGACAGAGGCAGTGATGAGTGCCATTCGTTTGGCAAGAGCCTATACAAAAAGGGATAAAATTATTAAATTTGAAGGTTGTTATCATGGACATTCGGATGCTCTTTTGGTAAAGGCGGGTTCAGGACTTATGACAGGCGGACTTCCTGATAGTAGTGGGGTGCCTAGAGCTTGTGTGCAGGATACGCTCACGGCTCCTTACAATGATTTGGATTTTGTGGAAGCATTATTAGAGAAAAATGAGGGGCAGGTGGCTGCGATTATTGTAGAACCTCTTGCAGCCAATATGGGCTTGGTGCCTCCAAAAGACAATTTTTTGTCCGGTCTTAGAAAACTTTGTGATACTTATGAGGTTTTGCTTATTTTTGATGAAGTTATTACCGGTTTTCGTTTATCTTTTGAGGGGGCGTCTGGATTTTATGGTGTAAAAGCCGATTTAACTACCTATGGAAAAATCATAGGAGGAGGTCTGCCGGTAGGTGCTTATGGAGGAAAAAGAAAGATTATGGAAATGGTAGCCCCTATAGGCCCGGTCTATCAGGCAGGGACATTAAGCGGAAATCCTATCGCCATGGCGGCAGGGCTGGCACAACTTCGCTATTTATATGAGCATCAGGAGATTTATAGAGACTTGATTCAAAAAGGAGAAAGGCTCTTTGGAGGAATCCAAAAAATTTTGTTCGAAAATAATGCGCCTTATACCTGCAATCATGTAGCTTCCTTGGGCTCTTTATTTTTTACCGGGGAAAAGGTTGTTGATTATGCGAGTGCAAAGAGTGCCGATACTGATTTGTTTGCGGATTTTTTTGCCTATCTTTTAGAGAGAGGGATTTATATAGGTCCTTCTCAGTTTGAGGCTATGTTTTTATCGCATGCCCATACAAAAGAAGATATTGATCTTACTTTGGAGCATGTGGAAAACTATATAAAGAAAATCAGAAAAAATTAAAAGAGGTATTTTATTGCTCGGCGATTGAAAAAAGTCATAAAAATATTGGAGAATAGCTTTTTAAGTTTTCAGACAAATGGAGGTTTAAAAGGAGAAAAATAGGCAAGTGTGAGAATATTAAAAAGTCAATGATTTTTAGGCTTTTTTTGTTAAAAATTGTAGATTTATGGAAGATATACAAAACGACTGTTCGTTCATAAGATTATGGTTAACCACAGAAAAAGAGTGGATAAGTGTGGATAATGTGGATAAGTCCGTGCATAACTGATAAATCAAGCTTTTAGAAACCCGGTGAATGTGGATAAATCAAAACAAAAATATTACAAAAGAATTAAATTGCACACAAAAGTTGTAATATTTGTGAAAATTGTCCAAGAAGGGTTTTTAAAGGGTAGTTTGTTACTCCCAAAATATGTTTTCCTTGACTAAAAATATAAAAAAGAGATAGAGTGAGGGCAATAGATAGGAGTGAATGTTATGTGGTTGGTAAAATGGTTGATAAAAGATTATAGAGATTATGAAAATGTTAGAGTAAGAAAATCCTATGGTTTTCTTTCGGGCTGTATGGGTATCGTTTGCAATTTGTTTTTATTTGCAGGAAAGTTATGGATAGGTTTATTGACTAAAAGTCTTTCGGTGACGGCGGACGGTTTTAATAATCTTGCAGATGCTTCCTCCTCCCTGGTAGGCGTATTGGGTTCTAAGGGAGCCAGCAGACCTGCGGATAAGGAACATCCCTTTGGGCACGGACGTTTGGAATATGTGGCTGCTCTTGTTGTTGCGATTTTGGTCATTCAATTCGGACTTAGCTTTTTAAAAAACAGTTTTTTGGAGTTTTTACATCCCTCAAACATTGAGGCTAATTTATATGCGGTTTCTTTTTTGCTTCTTTCAATTGTCATCAAGGCTTGGCTTTATTATTTTAATAAAAAAGTTGGCAGCTATATCAATTCGCAATTAATGCAGACCGTTGCTTTGGACTCTGTGTCAGATATGTTTGCAACAGGAGTAACATTGATTTCCATATTAGTAAAATATTTTTGGAATATTGATATAGATGGATTGGCAGGGGTATTGGTATCTCTTTTGATTTTATGGTCGGGTGTAATGGCGATTAAAGATATCTTACATCCTCTTTTGGGTGGCAAGACGGATGAATTGTTGGCAGAAAAAATTAAAGAAGTAGTTATGGCGGAAAATTTGGTAAAGGGGAGTCATGACTTGCTGATTCACAATTATGGGCCGGGAAGAAATATGGCAAGTATTCATGTGGAAATTTCTAAAGAAATAGATGTAGAGACCTCTCACGAAGCCATCGATGCAATAGAAAAACGGGTGGAGAAGGAATTGGGAGTAGAGTTGGTAATTCATATGGATCCGATAGAGACTAAAGATAATCTGGTCCTTCAAAAGAAAGAGCGTTTATCAAGAATTTTGAATATTCTGGATAAAAAAGTTTCTTTTCATGATTTTCGAGTGTCGGCGGGAGAGGGTAAAAATCAGTTGATTTTTGATTTGGTAGTGCCCTATGACTACAGTGAAGAAGATAAGGAAGCAATAAGACAAAATGTGTCAAAACTTATGGAAGAATTTGATGAAGAAGATTGCTGCCTAATTCATATAGAAACAGGGTATTAAAAAAGAGAAAGAAAATCTAAAAAAGTTCTTGATTTTTTGTCCGACATATACTATAATTCACTTTGTTGTGACATTGGGCTATCGCCAAACGGTAAGGCAACGGACTCTGACTCCGTCATTTCAAGGTTCGAATCCTTGTAGCCCAGCTAGAGGTCCTAAGCATATGCTTAGGACTTTTTTGTAATGAGTGGCTTTGTGAAAGAGGGGAATTATGAGATATACATTTGCAGGCAGAGTACGTTACAGTGAAACAGGAGAAGATAAGAGATTGACTTTACCGGCAATCGTCAACTATTTTCAGGATTGCAGTATTTTTCATTCAGAAGATGTAGGTATGGGGGTAGGAAAACTGGAGGATAACCATAAGGTTTGGATGCTCTTGTCCTGGCAAATATGCATTGAAAAAAGACCTGTATTCGGAGAGGAAATAAAGGTGCAGACTTGGGCTTATGATTTTAAAAAGTTTTATGGATATAGAAATTTTAGAATTTTAAACCAAAAGGGAGAGACCTGTGCTTATGCAAACAGTGATTGGATATTATTGGATACCGAGACGGGTCGCCCGACTAAGGCGGAAGATGGCGATATAGAGGCCTATCAAATAGAGGATAAATTGGCTATGGATTATGCTCCCCGCAAAATCACAGTGCTGGGCGAGGCAAGAGAAGAAGAGACATTTATTATCCAGCGTCAACATTTGGATACTAATCATCATGTAAATAATGCTCAGTATATAACTATGGCAATGGAATATTTACCAAAAGATTTTTGTATCTTTAGTATGAGAGCGGAATATAAAAAACAGGCACATTTGCACGATTTGGTAATCCCGAAGATAAGCCGTGATGAAAATGCTTTTTTTGTGGAGCTTTTAGATGATAAGAGAAGTCCTTTTGTAGCAATAGAGTTTAAAGAGAAAGAACAAAATGTTTAGTGAGAAGGAGAAATATATGGAAATAGGAAAGGTACAAAACCTGATAGTAGTCAAAAAAGTGGATTTTGGAGTTTATTTGGCGAAAGAAGAAGCTTTGGATGGAGATAGGGTTCTTTTACCTATAAAGCAGGTGCCGGATGAGTGTAAAGAGGGGGACGTGCTATCAGTATTTGTCTACAGAGATTCTATGGATAGACCTATTGCAACCCGTACAATGCCTAAATTAACTTTGGGAGGGCTTGGACTTTTAAAAGTTCTGGAGGTAGGTAAAATTGGTGCCTTTCTAGATTGGGGCTTGGAAAAAGATTTGTTGCTTCCCTTTAGAGAACAGACCAAAAAGGTAAAAGAAAATGAAGAGCATTTGGTTGCCCTTTATTTGGATAAGAGTAAACGACTTTGTGCTACGATGAAAGTATATCCTTACCTTAAGACAAACTCTCCATACCAAATAGGGGATGAGGTAAGTGGGCGTGTGTATGAGATTAGTGAGCAGTTTGGTGTATTTGTGGCAGTTGACAATCAATACAGTGCACTAATTCCCAAAAGAGAGGCGCAAGGAAATTATAAAGTAGGTGAGCTTTTAAGCCTTAGGATTACGGAAGTCAAAGAAGATGGAAAGCTAAATGTAAGTGCTAAGAAAAAGGCTTATATGCAGATGGAAGAAGATGCAAAGAGTGTATATCAGGTGATAGAAGAGTTTGCAGGTGTCCTGCCCTTTGATGATAAGGCATCACCGGAAGTGATTCAAAGAGAGTTCGGATTAAGTAAAAATGCTTTTAAACGTGCGGTAGGGAATCTTTTAAAGGCCGGAAAAATAGAAATTAAGTCGGGAAGAATTTTTATAAAGAAAAATTAGAAAAAAGCTATCTGTTTTGGTAAATACCTTTTTAAAGTGAAAGGATACCAAAGAAGATAGCTTTTTAAAATGTTACATATCAGTAGATTGTATTTCTGCTTTTATCTGTTTTTTTGAAAAAGACTAAAAATTTGGCGGACGAAGGGTCCGACAAAAAATATTTGTAAACATAAGGCTGCAGGAAAGTTTAAAATAGTAGTTTGAAGCCATGTAGCAAGGAAATCTTTTGGATTCTTTTTAAAAAGCAGCGTAGCAATTAAACTCATAGAAGGACACATCAAACAGACAATCATACTTGAGATAGCAAGTAAAATGAAGATAGGCTTGTCTGTCGGATTTACAATGCGAAAGGCAAGTTTTTTTGCTAAATTTTCAAATAGAAAAAACTCTAAGAAAAAGGCAATGAGCCACATAATAGGAAGTTCATAGAGGGCAATCAAGAAGACATGATTGGTCAGTTGTCCCATAGAAATGGAAATATTATAGCAGATCATACAGTAAACCATGATAAGTGCCATAATAAGAGTAAAGATAATGTTTTGAAATTTTGTTTTTGGCATAAAATTCTCCTGTCTTACTACTTGTGTTGTTCGTTAGCAGGAGATTCCTGTGTCGTTTCCAATAAAACCGTAGTATTTAATTTTTTATTAACAGTTTGACAGTATAGCATAAAAGTGAAGTTGGTGTAAGCGAAAAGTTAAGATTTTTTTAGGGTATATAAAAAAGATAGAGGCAAAAGAAGGAGTATGGTATAGTGATAGAGTGATGGAGGATAAGAAATGAAGTGGATGAAAAAAATAGAAAAAAACAAGTGGTTCCCTTTTCTCTTTTTGGCTCTTTCCGTTGTCATGATAGGGATTGGCGTATTGAGAGAGGAGCCGATGATTGTGTTAAATAAAGCAATTAATATATGTTTAGAGTGTATAGGAATTGGATGATGAAAAAAAATAAAAGTAGATTGGCAAAAACAAGACAGAGAAGAAATATAGTACAGGGTATAGCAAGTCTATTGACAAATGCTAACTTAAAAGGCTTTTTTCAAGGAGAAATTTTTACAGGCAATACCAAGGTTACTTGTGTACCGGGGTTGAATTGTTATTCTTGTCCGGGTGCCATAGGTTCCTGTCCCATAGGATCTTTGCAGGCGGTTTTAGGCTCTATGAATTATAAATTTGCCTACTATGTCTTTGGAATTTTGATATTTTTCGGAGTGCTTTTGGGAAGATTAGTTTGCGGATTCTTATGTCCTTTTGGGTGGGTGCAGGATTTACTTTATAAAATTCCTGTAAAAAAGATGAAGTTACCTAAGGCTGTGGATAAAGGACTTCGCTATGTAAAATACATACTGCTTTTGACCTTGGTGATTTTATTCCCTATATTTTTAACAGATGCATTGGGTATAGCTCCACCTTATTTTTGCGAATGGGTTTGCCCTGCGGGAACCTTAGGCGGTGCAATTCCTCTATTATCAACAAACCCTGTTTTGAGGCAATCCGTAGGATTTTTGTTTGGATGGAAAATGGGAATTCTGCTTCTAATTATTATAGCATCTATGATTACTTATCGACCATTTTGTAAATATCTGTGTCCATTAGGAGCTTTTTATGGATTTTTTAATAAAATTGGCTTTTATAAGATACACATCAATGAAGACAAGTGCGTGGGATGTATGGCATGTGAGAGAGTGTGCAAGATGGGAATAGAGGTTACCAAAAACAGCAATTCTTTTGAGTGTATCCGTTGCGGAGATTGTAAAAGTGTATGTAGCCACGGTGCTATTACTTCAGGATATTTTGCGGGAAAGAAAGGGGAAAAGTAAGTGAAGACAAAAAATAGGGTTAGGGATATAGTCCTTTGGATTCTTGCTTTGTTGGGGGCACTTTATCTGTATTACCTTGTACAGGGGATTATCGGAGAATTTGTCTATCAATTGGTGGAGAACGGTTTTCTATCCGGGCAATTTACGGAGAGATATTATTTTTTGGATAGTATTTCGTGTGTGTTTTTAATAAGCTTTTATGGTATTTGGTATTATGCCTTAAAAAGCAAAGAAAAAAAGATGGGAAATGCTTTACAAAAACCGCTACAAGATTCCTTTTTTATCCCTAAAATTGTGATTTTAATCTTGGGAGTTGGTGGTATTTCCTCTATGTGGCTTGATTTGGTAGACAGAATCTTATCAGTAATTCCGGTATTTTCAAACAGTCTGGAAAACTTTAATGGACTGTGGGAAAATGCTGCGCATGAGTCTTATATTTGGGAGTTTTTATCTGTTGCATTTTTAGGTCCTATTGTAGAGGAACTTTTGCATAGAGGTTTAATTTATAATTATATACGAAAAATAAAGGGAGAATGGGTTGCTGTTATCGGGTCCAGCTTGATTTTCGGAATATGGCATGGGGAGCTGGTACAATGTGTTTACACAGTAATAGCCGGATTGGCATTTGCCATAGTTTATAAAAAGACGGGAAGTTTAAAATATAGTATAGGAATACATATTTTAAATAATTTTTTGACGACTCTGCCACCTGCTTGGAATACGGATTTTACTTATATAGCTATTGATGGAATTTCTAGAGCTATGGCATTACCGGCACTTGCCATTTTTATTTTAATGGTTACAAATGATAGAAATACAAAGGAAACTCATTTACTGACAGAGGAGGAAATTTAGAAACTATGAGACTTAGAAATATACCAAGAGCAGCAGAAGCCATTGCCAAAAGCCCTTATGTAGTGCAGGAGCCGAAAAGCTTTAAGGGAAAATGGAAAGAATATTTTGGTAATGAAAATCCTATCCATATAGAGATTGGAATGGGCAAAGGCCGATTTATTATGGATATGGCGAGACTTCATCCGGAAATTAATTATATAGGAATAGAACGTTACGACAGCGTTTTGTTCCGCGGAGTCCAAAAAAGAGAAGAATTGGGAAAAGATGCTATTAAAAATCTTGTTTTTTTGTGTATAGACGCAAAAGAATTAGAAGAGGTTTTTGATAAAAATGAAGTGACGAGAATTTATTTGAATTTTTCAGATCCATGGCCTAAGGATAGACATGCTAAAAGACGTTTGACTTCTCATCAGTTTCTTTTAGTCTATGAAAAGTTTTTGGCAAAGAATGGGCTTTTGGAATTTAAGACAGATAATAAAGCTTTGTTTGATTTTTCTTTGGAAGAAGTTCCGACGGCGGGGTGGACTTTGTTGGAGTCGACCTATGACTTGCATCATCAAGTGTCTATGTGTGAGGGTAATGTGATGACGGAGTACGAAGAAAAATTTTCTTCTATGGGACATCCTATTTGTAAAATGATTATTCAACAATAAGAAATTGTTTTAATTGTGCTAAACAAGAAAAAAACTTTGTAAAAACGAGAAAAAAATATTGACACAAAAAAAATATTGGGGTATCATATTTTTTGTACCTATCAGATGAGTGGTACAAAAATATGCGCGATTAGCTCAGTTGGTAGAGCACCTGACTCTTAATCAGGGTGTCCAGGGTTCGAGCCCCTGATCGCGCACTTAAAAAAGATGTGTGATAAGACTAGGCTCTGTCGCATGTCTTTTTATTTTTGCCAGGATTTATGCGGGTTTGGGGTACTTTAAAAGTAGATAAAAGTGATGAAAAGTAGAGGGGTGTGTTGGTTTACAAAAAGTTTACAGAGGTCATTTTTGAGCAAAAAAATTCTTTTTAAAATTGCTAGGTTTACAGGAAGTTTACAGGATAAATTAAAGAGGCTATCATGCACCCTTCAAAAAGTTGATTTTACTGAATATTGGAGAGGTAAAAGCTAATAAGTCCACTTAAAAGTGGACTTTTTTTTACAGGTGGATAGCTTCGGAAAGCGCTCCGGATACATCCTCACGCTCTTCTAGGACGTGATTATAAACTTCTATAACCATTTTTTCACTATCGCCTAAAAGTTGGGCGATTTTTTTGATGGATATTTGTGGTATCTGATAGCATAAATTTGAGCAGTAGTTATGACGAAAAACATGGGGTGTAAGGTCGGTCACTTTTAAACTTTTTGTTCCACCTAAAGTGGAATTAATTTTATTAAAAATATTTTCCCACATTTTTCTGTAAGAGGATTTTGTCATAAGCTCTCCTTTTTGAGTGGTAAAGAGGTAAGAGTTTTTTAAGGATTTAAGATAAGTAGATAAGAAAGAGGATAAAAAGGCAGGCATAGGGACCGTCCTATAGCCATTTTGGGACTTTGGAGCCTTTATGCAAGGAGTATTGCCATCAAAGCAAATAGCTTTATTTATCGTCAAAGAATTAGATTTCAAGTCAATATCAAAAGCAGTAAGAGCAAGAATCTCTCCTCTTCTTAGACCGCATCCAAAAGCTAGATAGATAAAGGCTTGCTCTTTGCTGGTAAAAGGAGCAGAAGAAAGTGCGGATTTTTCTTTTATAGTAAGTCCTCTTTTTTCGCCTGGAACATATTTAGGTAAAGCTATTTTATGACATACATCAAAAAAAGTATTAGGAGGTAGCAGTTTATCGGATATAGCAGATTGAATTATTTGCTTAAACGTTAGAGAAATTTGTTGGCATGTGCGAGGATGTTCTATATTTTCATTGATAAGAGATTGAAAGTGTATGCGTCGAATTTCAGACAGCTTTATACCATCAAGAAAAGGAAAATATACATTTATCACACGTAAGTACATAGCGCGAGTATTAATTTCTATAGATGGCTTATATACTTCGAGCCACTTTGTAGAGTAGTCGGTAAAAAGCGAGTTCGAAGAAAAAAGGCAAACTCTATCAAGAATATTTTTTTTGAATTCAAGTACTTTTAACTCTAAATCTTTACTAGATTTAGAAGAGACAAGCATAACATTATGCCGCTTGCCATCGGGTAAGTAAGTACCATCCCACACCTTTGCGTAAAAACGTCCGTCTTTTTGCTTTTTGTACTTGCTTCTTGGCATATATCATCATCCTCCTTTTTGTGTATAAAAATAACAGCCCTCGAAAATATGTTCCGATTGCGAGCTGTCGCCAAAGATGATAATATAGGTTTGTTAAGACTGTGCCATCTTTGGCATATGAGAATCGTCCTTGTTAGAGCAGGGGCGGTTCTTTTTTATGTTATCTATCAATTCTTTCAAAAACCATAGTAGCTTGAATTCTGTCCCCACCAAGTAATCCGGTGCTATTAGCAGACGCAGTAGATATAGTGTGAAGCCTATAACCTTTAGATGCTTGCTTATTTATAACATCCTCTAGCTCAATTAAATTTCCTGAACCTGTTCCTATAAACTTTTCTTTTAGTGTGACTTGTAAGACGATATATTTTTTATTATCCTCATGAAGCAACTCTTCGATAACATCGCCTTTTTCTTCAAAGTCTTTCATATATTTTGATTTCAACTGGTTTAAAAAAGTTCTTACATCATCAGCAAAGTCAACCTCTGTTGCCAGATTATCAAAATACTTTTGAGAGTGTACGGCGTGTCCGGCTTTATATCTAAAGACATTTTCATTGCATTCACGGCAAAGTACGCCATCAAGATCTGAAATTGATATAAAAGCATTATCTTTTCCACAGATTTTACAGTTTGCCATTTTTATTCACGCTCCTTTTCACTACTATCGTGTTTTTGGAAATATTCATTATTTACTTTCCGTCCAATAGCCCCCTGATGTCGCCCATATGCTAGGATTACAATTCCGAAAATCAAAATGACGATTCCGCCTAGTAAGGTGTTGGACATATTAAATAATCCTAATACAATTATTACTAATCCAATTATAGTGAAAAAAGCACATCTATTAGCATATGAACTATCATACTCGTCGGACAAAGAGCCGCTCTGTATCTCTATCATGCTAGAGGATTCTAATTTTATATTCTTTTTCATTTTTTAATTTTCCTTGACTCTTGATTAATTTGATTACATAAACATTATATTGGAGATGAGAGAAAATTCTCTTGCGAAAACTTAATTTAGTTGTTTAAACGCTTCCATTATTTTTGATAATTAGTGTTTCTCTATACTGTTCAGCGTCAGCCGTCCTAGTAAATTCAACTGTTTTATCATAATTTTGTTTTACAACTTCTTCAATTTCTGCTAGTGAAACTTTGAAAAATTCTCGTCTAGGATTTACCATATTTACTTTTTTATCTTCAAATGCTTTGTGAAGAGCATTTTCCAATGCTGGAGCATCGTCCGAAAATATTAGTGCATGAACATCAAAGTTAAAAGGAACAGAGGCGTCTCCTAATTCACTTACTCTATCAAGAGGCTCTAGCCTACGTGTCATGCCAATTTTATAAACATTTTCTCCAAAACTACCAATATTTGAAATGATATAAACATATCCAGCTCTTTTGTTAGCTTCACGATAATCAATATCTTTTAGATTATTATCAATTTCTGTTAATTGCTTTTCTAATTCTTCTTTCTTGGCAATCAAGTCGGTATCATCAGGATTTTCACCAAGTTGTTTTAATAAAGCATCAAGCGCATTTTTATAATGTTTCTGTTCTTTTTCGATGTTTTTTCTTGCTTCTTCTAGTTCTTTTTGTAGTTTAGCTTCTTCGCGTAAACGCTCTCGCTCTTCTTTTTGGCGTTCTTTTTCTTCTTGTTTTTTCATTGCATATTCATAAGCTAAGTTCAATTCATCTATTTTTAGTTGAAGATAACTTGGCTTAATAGAGATAGATAGTCGAGCATTCATTTTATTAAGGCTTTCAAAAGATTTCATGATTTTAGTTTTTATGCTTTCGACATTATTAAATTTAGCTTTATCTATTAATACATCACATTCATTATTAAAAGACCGTAGTATTTGCTTAACATTGTCTTTTATCATAGCCTTTCCTTTAGCAACGCTTCCATCATAGCTCAAGTTAGTGGGGTAGTTAGCGGCTAAATCATCTTTAATATAATTCTTTTGCTGTGTTCTTATTTGGTTTAATCGTTCCTTGTATAAGTCTGAATTAGCAAAATCATACTTCGGTCGATAAAGACCGAAATCCTGTAATGCAAGTTCATCATCTAAGTCCCCAATAAGTTTCTTTTTAGCTAGAATCTCTTTTTCAATATTAGCTATTTTGCCTTTCAAATCTTCAATAGTAGATTTTTGATTTTCTATATCAATTTGCAGTTTTTGGCGGTCACTATTTAGCTCCTGAATTGCTTTTTTCAAGGCGGTGGCGTCTTTCATTTCAGGGGTAAGCATTTCATTTAAAATAGTGATTTCAGACTGTAAATCGCTATTGGTTTTGTTTAGATTTTCAATTTCACTTTTAAATGCCTTAATTTTAAAAATATCTCCAAATCCCATTTTATCCCCTCCTAAATATGTGCTATAGCCTCTATATTTTGCACACTGTATTTTTCAAAATCTCCGCTTTTAATATGTTTTAATGCGTGATGATACGCTTTTAATCTAGCAGAATCATCCAGTTTTTCATTAATATAAATTGTGTATCCGTCCAAGCACTTCATAACAGCTTCTTTAAATCCTGTTGGTAAACTCACATAATACACATAAATTTCATCTGACATATTATCCCTCATTATTTGTAGATTTTAAGAAAGTAAGATATTCGGCGGCCTTTTTCATCTGCTCAGGAGTAGCGTCTTTTGAAGCGTCAAAAAGAACTCTTAAATCGCTACTTTCAAATATCTCTTGTGCTATTTTAGCGGTTTCTGCATTAGTGTAGTAGTCCTCGTCGTTTGTGTGGTCTTCCATAAGGTCAGAGCGAAGAATGCCAAAAATACTACACATCTTATCTATCTTATCCATTCTTGGAGACTTAGCTCCATTACACCAGTGAGAAACGGAGGCTGGACTGACAGATAAACGCTCAGCTAAATCTAATTGTGTCATCTTATGTTCCTGTAAATATCTATTTAGATTATGTGAAAATATTTGATTAAATTCTTTTTCACTCATATGAATTACCTCCTTATATAAGAAGTATAAAACATTGTTTCAATAAAAGCAAATTATTTTTTAAAAATATTAACTTTAAGTGTTGACATTTACTTTAAGTTAATATATACTATGGTTGTAACCAAGGGAAAGCACGAAGAAAGGAGTCGGAAATGAGTAAAAAGCTGACCTATCAGCTATACGGGGAATATAGGAAAGGAAGTGAAAATATTGGAGAAAGTACCGTTTCAAATCAGCCTAGCGGCAGCTAGAGTAAATGCGGGATTGACCCAGCAGGAAGTTGCTGAGAAAATGGGTGTTTCTAATGTAACGGTAGTTGCATGGGAAAAAGGTAAGGTAGAGATAAAACCGCCATATTTATCTTATTTCTGTGAGATATGTGGAATAAAGCCCGAATATATTTTTTTACCCAATAAATTAACTTAAAGTAAATAAAGGCAGTGTTAAGCGAGTACAAAAAGCAAAACGAGTAGGAGGTGACATTATGAAAGCATATGCAACCATAACAGAAATTTCTAAGTTGGTGGGCATATCAAAAACCACCGTCTATGTCCGTAAAAAGGGGATAGAAGAGTGGATAAAAAAGGGACGATACAGCCCATATGCAATATCCGGCAGACTAATTTCAATGGCTGTATTTTTGGACTATGAGAAGTACAGAAAAATGCTGGCAGATAAAAATGCCAGAAAGTATGTATCGGTTTTTGATGAAGAAATTGTAAGAAAGTATTTAGGAGCTTAAAAGGAGGTGAGACTGGACGATGTGGTATAGAAAGGCTGTGCTTGTCATCACGACCTACATCATGGGCGGTGTTTTTATACTAAGCGGGTTCTTAGCAAATTTAAGTGGATGGTTGAGCATAGTGGGATTTGCGGGGATGACGGTCAGCACCTTTTGGTTGATAAGTTTTATGCTGGTCAATTATGAGTTTTTATTTGAAAAAGAAAAAGACCACTGCTAAAGATTGGCGTCAAGTAGCAGTGGCACAAAGAATCACAAAGCAAAATGCTTTGTAGAGATTATAGCAAAGAAAGGAAGTTTGAACAATGAAAAAATATGAGTTCACAGGCGAAGAAAAATATGTTTGGGGTGTGCATCTTAAAAGAATCCGAGCACTTATAGACTTTGGAGACGTAAAAGTGGGCGATATGGGCGGATGGATTGAAAAA
>DATCYL010000023.1:0-5612 GCA_036570305.1 Lachnospiraceae bacterium | reverse complement strand
GGGGTTTTTATGTTTCTTTTTTCCCTTTTAGATATTTTTTTCTTCCTATTTCATATAAATTATTACCGTTACTATCTATAATCACCGTCAGTGGCATATCCTCCACATATAGCTCCCTTAGAGCCTCTGATTGCAAATCTTCATAGGCAATCAACCTTGATTTTTTGACAGACTTTGCCAAAAGAGCACCCGCTCCCCCGATAGCTCCAAAATATACGGCTTTATGTTTTTTTATTGCTTCTACAACAATCTCACTTCTTGCCCCCTTCCCAATCATGCCTCGAACCCCCGCTTCCATCATAGTCACTGCATAGGCATCCATGCGGCCGCTGGTTGTAGGCCCTGCCGAGCCTATGACCTGCCCCGGTTTTGCCGGACTTGGTCCCACATAATAAATCGTGGCATTAACAGGATTTATAGGAAGTTTCTCTCCCCTATCCAAAGCCTCCACCATACGTTTATGTCCTGCATCCCTCGATGTATAAAGAGTTCCTGTAAGTAAGACCTGATCTCCCGCCCGCAAGTCTTTAGCAAGCTCCTTGGTCAAGGGTAATTGAATTTTCTTTACCATCTTAGAGCACCTCCTTGCTATGTCTCGTCACATGGCAACTGATATTAACAGCACACGGCATTCCCGCTATATGGGTAGGTAAAGTTTCTATATTAATCCCCAATGCTGTTGTCTTTCCCCCATATCCTTGAGGACCTATGCCCAAAGCATTGATTTTTTC
The DNA here is from genome assembly GCA_036570305.1 of Lachnospiraceae bacterium. Taxonomy (GTDB): domain Bacteria; phylum Bacillota; class Clostridia; order Lachnospirales; family Lachnospiraceae; genus JAQVHQ01. The sequence goes on along the minus strand of DATCYL010000023.1, from coordinate 4,881 downwards.
CAGCATTTCCTCTTCCAACTGTGCATAATAGGGATCCTCATGACTGGAATCTATAGGACGCAGTAAAGCTTTCTTGGCAATATAGGCAGCTTTTTCAAAAGTTCCCCCGATTCCCACACCTATTACCATTGGCGGACACGGATTCGGTCCTGCCATTTCTACAGTTTCCAAAATAAATTCTTTAATTCCTTCTACTCCGGCGGAAGGTTTCAACATACGAATTGCACTCATATTTTCGCTACCGAAACCTTTGGGGCTAACCGTAACGGTTAAGCGGTCTCCCGGTACAATCTCCATATGGATCATCGCCGGTGTATTATCTTTGGTATTGATTCTCCTTAAGGGATCTGCAACAACTGATTTTCTCAGATAACCTTTCTCATATCCTCTTCTTACTCCCTCATTCACAGCCTCTGTCAAATCTCCTCCAATGAGGTGCACATCCTGCCCAATTTCCAAAAAAACAACTGCCATTCCGGTATCTTGACATACCGGAACCTGACTTTCTTCTGCAATTGTATAATTTTCAATCAATTGTTCTAAAATTTCTTTCCCCAGTTTTCCGTCTTCGCATGCGAGGCAGTTACAAATCCCTTCCTTGATATCTTTCGATAAATAGGTGTTGGCAGAAATACATAAACCCTCTATACACTCTGTAATTTTACTTACATGTAATTCTCTCATACTTCCTCCTATTCCAGATATGCCTCTACCTGCATAGCTGCTTCTTCATAATTCGTAAATAAAATCCCATGTATTCCGTAAGCTTTTGCCCCATCCAAGTTTTCCTGCAAGTCATCTATGTAGATGCAGGATTTCCCATCTATCTGATAGCTTTGTAAAAGTTTTTCATAAATTTCCGCCTCAGGTTTTATAGTTTTGTGAGCATAAGACCAGATACACCCATCCATTAGAGAAATAAACTCCATTTTTTCCTTGGTTTGCTCATAAAGATTATGAGAATAATTTGATAAAATATAGAGTTTAAGCCCCCTTTGTTTTAAACCCTTAACCCACTCTAAAGCATAAGGTGCCATTTCCACGATCTCCCCTGCTCTTTCATAGGTCGCACGAATTTCCTGCTCCAAATCAGGATCATTTGCAATAAACTGTTCTAAATAATCTTGATCCGGCAAGACTCCTTTATCCATCTGCCTCCAGTTTTCACTTGAAAACATAGCCTTCCCTATTCTTTTTGCTGTCTCTTCGTCAAATTTCATAGTTTTTCGTAAAAACATTTCCCATTCAAAAGTAACCAAGACCTTACCTACATCAAATATAACTGTTTTGATATCTTTCATTTCCTTTTTCTTATCAGCAATCGTAGCCTTCATACTCTCCACCTCCAAATCTTTTAAAAAAAAGTTAGCAAACATCATCATTGCATAGATAATCACCGGCACTACTATCGTAGCAAATAAGGATGCCATAAACCAAGCCCTTGCACTCTCTGTCTTTTGCAGACCAAAGACCATAGTCATTCCATAAATGGAAAGCAAACAAAATACTCCTACCAGGGCAAATATCTGTTTTGCTCTTTTCATTCCTTTTCTCCTTTTATTAAATTCTTATTTATACAAGAAAAACTGCCAAAGGCAGTTCTTCTATAGTCGTATTTAACGATAAATAATCTCATCTCTTCCCGGTCCGTTTGAAATCATAGTGATTGGGAAACCGATTTTCTCTTCCACAAATTCTATATACTTTCTACAATTTTCCGGCAAATCCTCATATTTCTTGATTACACGGATATCACTTTTCCACCCCGGAAGTACTTCCAAAACAGGTTTTGCCTTTTCCAAAAGGTGAGTTGTCGGGAATTCTCTTGTGATTTCTCCATCAATTTCATAAGCGGTACAAACAGGAATCTCATCCAAATATCCCAAAACATCCAACACTGTAAAAGCTACATCTGTAGTTCCCTGCATCCTGCAACCATATTTAGATGCCACAACATCAAACCATCCCATACGCCTTGGTCTACCTGTCGTTGCTCCATACTCTCCACCGTCTCCACCACGGCGTCTAAGTTCATCAGCTTCTTCTCCAAAAATTTCAGATACAAAGGCTCCCGCTCCAACTGCAGAAGAATATGCCTTACAAACAGTAATCACCTTTTTAATTTCATAAGGTGCAATACCCGCTCCGATTGCCCCATAGGCAGCCAGGGTGGAAGAAGAGGTTACCATCGGATAAATTCCATGGTCGGGGTCTTTTAGCGAACCCAATTGCCCCTCTAAAAGAATTTCTTTTCCTTCCTTTAAGGCATTCCACAAATACAATGATACATCTTCTACATAGGGCTCTACCATCTCTTTATAGGTCATTAACTCACTATATATTGTATCTGCTTCCAACTTCGGCTTATGATATAAATGTTCTAAAAGAATATTTTTTGTCTCACATACACGGGCAACTTTTTCTCTTAGATCCGCCTCATCCGCAAACAGCTCACTTACCTGAAAACCTATCTTTGCATACTTATCCGAATAAAACGGAGCAATTCCTGATTTTGTAGAGCCAAAGGATTTTCCACCCAAGCGTTCTTCTTCATATTGGTCAAACAAAATGTGATAAGACATCACAATCTGTGCCCTATCAGATACTTTGATTTTCGGCATGGGAACCCCCTGCTCCACAATTCCCTGAATTTCTTTAAATAAAACCGGAATATTTAAGGCAACACCATTACCGATTACACTGGTTGTATGATCATAAAACACACCTGATGGCAGCGTATGTAATGCAAACTTTCCATAGTCATTGACTATTGTGTGCCCTGCATTTGCTCCACCTTGAAAACGTACTATGATATCCGATTCTTTACCAAGCATATCGGTAATCTTACCCTTTCCTTCGTCCCCCCAGTTTGCTCCTACTATCGCTTTAATCATCTGATTTCCTCCAAATTTACACTATTTCCTTCTTCTTTTTCCGCCCCTGTTAAATATAAGTCCCACAAAGCAAGTAATTCTATAGTCCTTGATAAGTTTGTATTTTAGACATTAATCTGCGCCTGCATACCAAGAAGTCCCTTATTTTCTTCCAAAAGAGGATTTACTATATCTGCCAAAAATTTATCCACCTGCTCTTTAGCTCTTCCTACATACTTTTCAGGATTCATAGTATTTTTAAGATCCTCTTTACTCAAATTAAAAGTTTCATCCGCCGCAATCAAGTCTAAAAGGTTATTTTCTTTTCCGTATACCTTTACATTTTTTCCGGCTTGCATAGATAATTCACGGATTTTCTCGTGAAGCTCCTGCCTATCTCCGCCCTTTTTCACAGCATCCATCATGATATTTTCTGTAGCCATAAAGGGAAGTTCTGCCATCAGGCGCTTTTCAATAACTTTAGGATACACCACCAATCCATCTACTACATTTAAACACAAATCTAAAATGCCGTCTATTGCCAAAAATGCTTCCGGAATGCTTAAACGTTTGTTAGCAGAATCATCCAAAGTACGCTCAAACCATTGTGTTGCAGAAGTAATTGCCGGGTTTAAGGCATCAATCATAACATAGCGCGATAAAGAAGCAATTCGCTCGCTACGCATAGGATTTCTTTTGTATGCCATAGCAGAAGAACCTATCTGTGATTTTTCAAAAGGCTCCTCTACTTCTTTTAAATGCTGCAAAAGACGAATATCATTAGAAAACTTATGTGCACTTGCCGCAATTCCCGCCAAAACATTTGCCACTCTGCTATCCACTTTTCTTGAATAAGTCTGCCCTGAAACCGGATAACAAGCCGCAAATCCCATTTTTTGCGCAATCATAGGATCAATCTTATCAATCACTTCCTGATTGCCGTCAAAAAGCTCTAAAAAGGAGGCTTGAGTCCCTGTGGTTCCTTTGGAGCCCAGTAATTTCATAGTAGAAAGCACATGATCTAAATCTTCTAAGTCAAGCAAAAATTCCTGCATCCATAAAGTTGCTCTTTTTCCTACAGTCGTCGGCTGAGCCGGCTGAAAATGTGTAAAGGCTAATGTCGGCAACGACTTATACTCCTCTGCAAATTTTGCTAATTCTGCTAAAACATTTACCAGCTTTCTCTTTACCAGATGTAAGGCTTCTGTCATCACTATGATATCCGTATTATCTCCGACATAGCAAGAAGTTGCTCCCAAGTGAATAATGCCTTTCGCCTTTGGACACTGCACTCCATAAGCATAAACATGGGACATAACATCATGACGAACCTCTCTTTCTCTTGCAATAGCAACGTCATAATTGATATCTTCCGCATGTGCCTTTAACTCATCAATCTGTTCCTGACTTATAGAAAGTCCTAATTCTTTTTCTGTTTCTGCCAATGCAATCCATAATTTTCTCCATGTCCGAAACTTCTTATCCGGTGAAAAAATATACTGCATTTCTTTACTGGCATAACGCTCTGAAAGAGGGCTTACATATTTATCTGTACTCATGGTAATCTCCTTATTTTTCATATTCTCCGCGAATGTCCTCTTTTGGTGGAGTTAGAGGATATCTTCCTGTAAAACATCCTTTACAAATCGGCAGTCCCTCTACAATTTCTTCCAAACGCTCCACGCTTAAGTAACCAAGACTGTCTGCTCCAATCACTTTACAAATCTCTTCCAGACTTCGATTATAAGCAATCAATTGCTCTCTTGCCGGAACATCCGTACCAAAATAACATGGCCACAAAAATGGGGGAGAGCTAACTCGCATATGCACTTCTTTTGCTCCTGCTTCTTTAAGCATACCCACAATTCGATCACTGGTTGTTCCTCTGACAATAGAATCATCAATCATAATAATTCTCTTACCGGCAACCTCTTCCCTTAAAACATTTAGCTTTACCTGTACACTGGACTCTCTGCTGCTTTGCTTCGGCTTAATAAAAGTCCTACCT